>JBBRXD010000233.1:0-3966 GCA_038248775.1 Lysobacterales bacterium
GTGATGATGTGGAAATCGCTGGTCTTGAGCTTGAGCACAACGGTGCGGCCGATCCGGCCTTCTTCCTTGCGCGACGCCGTCCACACCTTGTCGGCGAGATGGCGCAGCGTGTCCACGGTCTCGCGCAACAGCACATCCTTGGCGAAAGTATCCTCGGCCGATACCTGCAGGGTCGGGCGTTCGCTCACCACTGGATGCTCGTCGATGCCCAAGGACAGTTCATGCAGGCGCTTGCCCCAGCGGCCGAAGCGCCGTTCAAGCTCGGCCTCGCCCATGCTGCGCAACTGGCCGACCGTGCTGATGCCCAGGTCGCCCAGCCGCATTTCCATCACCCGGCCCACGCCATGCAATTTCGACACCGGCAGCGGCGACAGGAAGGCTTCGACCTGGTGCGGGCGAATCACGAATTGGCCGTCGGGCTTGCGCCAGTCCGAGGCGATCTTGGCCAGGAATTTGTTGGGCGCGATGCCGGCCGATGCGGTCAGCGATGTTTCTTCGCGAATCGACTGGCGAATGGTGAGCGCCACGGCCGTGGCGCTGGGCAGTCCCAGCTTATTGGTCGTCACGTCCAGGTAGGCCTCGTCCAGCGACAGCGGCTCGACCCGATCGGTATGGCGCAGGAATATTTCCCGGACCTGGCGCGAGACGGCGCGGTAACGGCTGAAATCAGGCGGCACGAAGACGGCGGCAGGGCACAAACGTTCGGCACGTACCGCCGGCATCGCCGAGCGGATGCCGAACTTGCGCGCTTCGTAGGACGCCGCGCATACCACCGACCGCGCGCCGCGCCAGGCCACCACTACCGGCTTGCCACGCAGCTTCGGGTCGTCGCGCTGTTCCACGGAGGCGTAAAAGGCGTCCATGTCGATGTGCACGATCTTGCGCATCCGGCCAGTGTGTTCGATTGCCTCGCGCCTGCGTACCATGGCATGGACAGCGGTGGCGGGGATGCGCATGTTCGGCAGGCAGGACAGGAGAAAGCAGCCATGAGGGGTGTTGGACTGCCTGAATCGGTCGCACGCTTCCGCGATGAATATCGCGACGAAGAGATTCCCGCCGGTTATGACGGTCGCCTGCACCTGGCGTTTACCTTCGGCGTCGGCAGTGTCGCCCTGGTCCTTGGCCTGCTGCAGTTGCACGCGGTGCAGGCATGGGAGTGGCTGGCCGTGCCGCTGACTTGGCTGTATGCGAACCTGGCCGAATACCTGGGCCATCGATTCCCGATGCACCGGCCGTTCCGCGGCATGGGCCTGGTCTATCGCCGACATGCCGGCCAGCACCATCGTTTCTTCAACCACCAGGCGATGCCGCTGGACGACCTGCGCGACCTGCGCGCGGTCCTGTTTCCGCCCTTGCTGGTGATCTTCTTCTTCGGCCTGTTCGGATTTCCGATCTGGATCGCGCTTTCCTTGCTGCTGTCCGACAACGTTGCCTGGCTGTTCGCCGCGACCGGCCTTGCCTACTTCCTCAATTACGAGATCCTGCACCTGGCCTATCACCTGCCGGCCGATCACTGGCTCTCGCGGCGCTGGCTGGTACGCAAACTCGGCTGGTTGCACCGCACCCACCACGACCCGCGGCGCATGGCATACAACAACTTCAATATCACCTATCCGGTTTGCGACTTGCTGTTTTCCACGCTTCGACGCGACTCCGGGGGTCTGGTGCCGGACGAAACTAGTGCGGACGCAAGCGATAACGTTCGCGATAATCCCCAGGCGTGATCGCCGTGGCCCGCTTGAACAACTTGCGGAAACTGGCGCTGTCGCTATAGCCGCAGCGCTCCACGATTTCCTCGAAGCTCAGGTGCGTCGTCTCCAGCAAGGCCTTGGCGCGTTCAACCCGCAGGTGCTGGATATGCGCGACCGGCGTGATGCCATGGTAGGTGCGGAAATGGCGAAGCAGGCTGCGCTCGCTGGTGCCGCAATGTTCGGCCAGTTGGGTGACACTGACTTCGCGGTGCAGCTCATGCATCAGGAAGTGCTCGGCCTTTTCCGACAGGGAATTGCGTGGCTTCTCCATCAGGGCCTGGCTGACGTAAGGGGCCTGGCTTTGCCGTTCGGTATCGATCAGCAACATGCGCGCGGTCTGCTGGGCGAGTTCCTCACCGCCAGCCTTGGTGATCAGCTTCAGCATCAGCGACTGCAGTGAACACGATCCGCCGGCAGTCAGCAGGCCCGCGTCGTCCACCACCATCGCATCGGCTTGCAACTGCACTTTCGGATAGCGCTGCCGGAACGCCGTCGCCAGCCACCAGCTGCAAGTAGCGCGATGCCCATCGAGCAGCCCCGATTCGGCGAACAGGAAACTGCCACTGCAATTGCCGGCCAGTTGCACGCCGCGCAGGTGCATCGCGCGCAGCAGTTCGATTTCGGGCTGCATCGCACTGACGCGTTCAATAAGCTCGTTCGGGCTGCTGTGCAACAGCCCGGGCAGCAGGATCAGGTCCAGGTCATCGGGGGGGTCGACGAGGCCGGACAGCTCCAGGCCGATCGAGGTCCGGATGCTGCGTTGTCCGCGCGCGCCGAAGACCACGGTTTCCAGGCGCAATCCGCTATTGGGATGGCGGATGTTGGCCAAGGTCTGGGCAACGCGCAGCGTGTCGCTGGCCGAGGCGATGGACGACAGCATGCACCCGTCCATCGCCAGGATGCCCAGTCGCAGCCGGCCGGCGGGGAGGGCGCCAGCCAAGTTGCGGGACGCCGATGACTCAGCGGTAGACATAGATCGCTCCGCTGCGCTCGCCCAGCAAATCCAGCACGGTTTGCGGTACCGCCAGCTCACGACCGGTGGCCTTGCCGCAGCTGCGCAGGGCAACGCGGTCGGGCACGCCTTGGGGCAGCCGGGTGACCGAGGGCGCCAGCAGTTCGGGACGGCCCTGGGGGTCGCGCACCAACAGCCAGACGCCGCCGGGAACCATCGTGCCGGTGGCGCAGGTGCCGGTATCGATCACCAGGTCGTCGCCGTTGGCCGGCTGCAGGCGCCACTGGTTGTGGGTCTGGTCCAGGGAGGCGGTGTACTGGCTGCCAGGGTCGTACATCGAGTCGGGTGCTCCGTGGAAGGGGGCCGGGCCGGCGGCGCCGGCGGCAGCGGAAATCCACAGGGTGGAGATGGCCAGGGTAGGCGCCAGCTTGTTCATGGAAGGCTCCAGCGTAGGGTCCGGGGACCCGGGGTGGACACAGCTTCCTCCCGCTCCCAGTTAGCAGCGAGTGGCGGATACGCCATTCTAATGGCTAAAACGGCCAAACCGCCAGGCCGACATAATAGCCGCATGGGAAAGTCTAAAAACCTCCGCGGCATCGTCGCGATGCTGCTGGCGATGGCCATGTTTTCGTTCATGGACACCGGCCTGAAGCTGCTTTCGCCCCACTATCCGGCCATGCAGGTGGCGGCGATGCGCGCGCTGTCGTCGCTGCCGCTGGTCATCGCCTATGTTGCCTGGCGCGGCGCCTTCGGCAGCTTGCTGCGCGTGCGCTGGCCCTTGCACTTGCTGCGTGGCGTGCTGGGAATCGGCATGCTCTCGCTATTCGCCTTCGGTCTTCGCGACCTGTCCTTGTCCGAGGCCTACAGCCTCGTTTTCGTCGCGCCGGTGATCATCACGATCCTGTCGGTGCCGGTGCTGGGCGAGCGCGTCGAGGCCGCGCGCTGGATTGCGATTGCGGTGGGACTGTCAGGCGTACTGGTGGTCTTGCGCCCCAGCGGTGACGGATTTTTCACCCTCGGTGGGCTGGCCATCCTCGGCGCGGCGCTTTGCTATTCCATCTCCGCGATCACCGTGCGCATCCTCGGTCGCACCGACTCGAGCGAAAGCCAGATCTTCTGGGTGATGACGATGGTTGGCATCGGTGCCGGCGCAATGGCGGCGCCCGGCTGGGTCGCGATTCGTCCCGAGGACGCGTGGGTGTTGCTGGGTGTTTCGATTACCGGTTTCTTTGGCCAGTTGTTCATCACCGAGGCATTCCGGCA
>JBBRXD010000234.1:0-3947 GCA_038248775.1 Lysobacterales bacterium
GCCATCCGCTACTTCTGGAAGCTTGGCCCCCTGCAGGCGGACGGGCAATTCTGGCGCATGCTCAAGCCGCTCGCCGAAATGATGGGCGATGCCTATCCTCAATTGCGCAGCAAGGCGTCGTTGATCGAGCAGGCCCTGCGTGCGGAAGAAGCGGCATTCGCGCAGACCTTGGATGCAGGCATGATGCGATTGGAATCGGCGCTCACCGCGACCGGTGGCACTCTCGACGGCGAACAGTTGTTCCAGTTCCACGACACCTACGGCTGTCCACCGGACCTGATCCTCGACATCTTGCGCGAACGTGGCTTGTCGCCGGCTGCGGGCGCCGTCGAGCAGTACGAGATCCTGATGGAGCAACAGCGCGACCGCGCCCGTGGTGCAAGCAAGTTTGCTGGCAGCGCCGGGCTGCCTGCCGAGCTGGTCTCCTCGTTGCCTGCAACCCAGTTCCGCGGTTATGACAGCTTGGCGCAGCAGGATGGCCTGCGCGTCGTGGCCCTGCTTCAAGACGGCAAGCCTGTGGCTGCGGTCGAGGCGGGGCAGGACGCCGTCGTCATCCTGGACGCCACGCCGTTCTATGCCGAATCCGGTGGCCAGGTCGGCGACACCGGCGCTTTGTCGGGCGCCGATTCGCTTCGCTTCGACGTCCGCGACACCCTCAAGCTATCCGGTATTTTCCACGGTCATCTCGGTCGGCTGGCATCCGGTCGACTGGTTGTCGGCCAACCGGTTTCGGCGCAGGTGGATGGCGAACGACGCCAGGCCATCGTGCTCAACCACTCGGCCACGCATTTGCTGCACGCCGCCTTGCGCAAGGTGCTGGGCGAACACGTCACCCAGAAGGGATCACTGGTGGCACCGGATCGCCTGCGCTTCGATTTCTCGCACTTCCAGCCGATCGGCGCGAAAGACCTCGCCACCATCGAAGCGATGGTCAATGCTGAAATTCGCCGCAATCCGGTCGCCGAAGTCCACGACATGGGCATGGCCGAAGCCATCGAGTTCGGCGCGATGGCGCTATTCGGCGAAAAATATGGCGAGCGCGTGCGCGTGTTGCGCATGGGCGATTTTTCAACCGAACTGTGCGGCGGCACGCACGTGCATGGCACCGGCGACATCGGCGTGTTCAAGATCATTTCCGAGGCCGGCGTTGCCGCCGGCGTGCGCCGCATCGAAGCGGTGACGGGCGAGGGTGCACTGGCCTGGTTCGCCGACCAGCAGCGCCGCCTTGACGAAGTGTCCGAACTGGTCGGCGCGCGTGGCGATGATGCCGTCGAAAAATTGCGGCACCTGCTGGAGCGCCAGAAGAAACTCGAGCGCGAGCTTGAATCGTTCAAGGCCAAGGCGACGGCAGGCGCGACATCGTCGCTCGCCGATCGCGCAGCCGACATCGGTGGCGTGAAGTTGATTGCGGCGCGGCTTGAGGGCCTTGACGGCAAGGCCCTTCGCGATGCCATGGACATGCTCAAGGAAAAACTGACTGATGCGGTCATCATCCTGGCCTCTGCCGAGGGTGGCAAGGCATCGCTGGTCGCCGGTGTGAAAGGATCGGCCCTTGGCCGGGTAAAAGCTGGCGAACTTCTTTCGCACGTAGCTGGTCAGATAGGAGGCAAGGGCGGTGGTCGCCCCGACATGGCCCAGGGTGGCGGACAGGACGGACCGGCCCTGATCACGGCACTTGAAGGCGTGAGGGATTGGGTGGCGCAACGACTGGCCTGATTGGACCAGCCATTCGTAGCCCATTCGTTGCATTGCGCCGAACGTCCGGTCGCTCTACCATCGGTTCAGCTACGCACGCGTAGCTTGGAGCCTCGGGTCGTTCCGACCGCGGACCGGTGCACGGAAGTATCGGAAGGAAGTGCCATGCTGATTTTGACGCGACGCGTCGGCGAAACATTGATGATTGGTGACTCGGTTACGGTCACGATCCTGGGCGTCAAGGGTAACCAGGTCCGGGTCGGGATCACCGCGCCGAAAGACGTGGCGGTGCATCGCGAAGAGATATTCCAGCGCATCGGGAGGGAGTCCACGGCAAGTGCCGAGATAGCCCCGGAAGAGCCAGGTTCGGCAGCCAACGACCGCTGAGGTTTACCGAAGGCCCTGCAAGCAGCTATCCTATGCGGCCTGTCGGCTCGCCGCCAGGCAACAAACCCGGAGAGATGCCCGAGTGGCCGAAGGGGCTCCCCTGCTAAGGGAGTATGGGCTTTATCTCCCATCGAGGGTTCGAATCCCTCTCTCTCCGCCAGACACAAGAACGCCTCCGCAAGGGGGCGTTCTTGTGTCTGGCGCAGAAGAGAGGGATCAGCTCGGACACCGCCTCAACGCTCAGCGAGGGCAAGCGGATTTGACGATCCAATACCCCAGCCCCCATAATTGTCGTTCTGCTGTGCGCCCGTAGCTCAGCTGGATAGAGCACCAGGCTACGAACTTGGTGGTCGGGAGTTCGAATCTCTCCGGGCGCGCCACTAGACGAAAAGAAGGGTCAATGAGTTGTGCTCATTGGCCCTTTTCTTTGATGCGGGCCCACCGGTCGACGTTCCGAGGTAGGGGCTTGGGTTTCGCGGCCAGTTACCCGGCGGATGGCGGATCTGTCTTTTTCAAGATCAATCCCGTGGCCTGCCAACCAGGCTGGATCGAACAAGGTCTGGTCGTAACGCGCGCCGCGATCACAGAGCAAACTGACGATGCTGCCTCGCTCGCCCCGCTCGCGCATGGCGGCGGCAAGCCGCAGGCAGGCGACCAGGTTGGTGCCCGACGAGCCGCCGTAGCGGCGGCCGAACAAACCCTCGAGTTCCCAGGCCGCCGCGATGGACTGCGCATCCGGAACCTCGACAACCGCATCCACTACTTCGAACAGGAAGCAGGGTTCTATCCGGGGTCTGCCGATGCCCTCAATCAGCGTGGCCTGGTTGGCGACTGCCGCGGTGTCGCGACTTGCCCATCCCTGCGCAAAGGCGCTGCCGCTGGGTTCCGCCACGCATAGTCGCGTCGCCACTTGACGGAAGCGCAGGTAGCGGCCGATGGTGGCCGCTGTGCCGCCGGTTCCAACGCCGCACACGATCCATGCCGGTTCCGGACTGGGCTCGCCGGCCATCTGGGCAAGTATGGATTCGGCGATGTTGTTGTTGCCGCGCCAGTCTGTGGCGCGTTCGGCCAAGCCGAACTGGTCCAGGTGGCAGGCGCCTCGTTCGGCGTGCCATGCCGCGCGCGCATGGACCAGCGCCGGATCGTCCACCAGGTCGCATTTCCCCCCAAGTGCTTGCACGTCGCGGATCTTGCCCGGCGCCGTGCACGCTGGCATCACCGCGATGAATTCCAGTCCCAGAAGGCGGGCAAACCAGGCTTCGGAAATGGCGGTGCTACCCGATGACGCATCGACCACGGCCTGGCCGGAACGTAGGCGTCCATTGCAAAGCGCGTAAAGGAACAGCGATCGAGCCAGCCGGTGCTTGAGGCTGCCGGTGGGATGGGCCGCTTCATCCTTGAAGTAAAAAGTGATGTCGGGAAATGCCGGCAAGAGCAGTTGCAAGAGGTCGGTATCGGCGGATCGCGCGGCTTCCAGCTTCAGCTTGCCTATGGCCTCCCGCTCAAAGGTGCGGTCCAGGTCGATGGGAGGCAAGGCGAAGGGCAGGGTAGGCATGGGACATGCTCGCCCCAAGCGACCGGTTGTTCCCTGATCTCGGTCAAGCGCCGCACGAAACCCGGGTGCCGATCAGGCAGCGAAGCTCGAAAAGCCTGTGGTAAACTTCGCTGATCGGGTTCCCGCCCGGGTCGCGGGCAAGCCCGCCCCCGGCTGGATTCGGTCTTTTCGGGGTATAGCGCAGCCTGGTAGCGCGCCTGCTTTGGGAGCAGGATGTCGAGAGTTCGAATCCCTCTACCCCGACCAGTTCCAGCGTTCCGGATGTCGCGATCAGCGGTTTCAGTGCACAATTCCAGTCAGGGCGCCCGTA
>JBBRXD010000235.1:0-3930 GCA_038248775.1 Lysobacterales bacterium
GTTGATCCATGCGGCGGTCGGTATGTTTGGCTGGCGCCGTTTTCTCTTGAATCTGTCGTTCTCGTGCGTCAACACAAAAACAATCTATTCTTAACGGAGGAGTGAATGAAATATCGATCGTATACTCCCACACAAGGCCGCTCCCACACAAGGCTGCGGCTGCAGTCAGTGGTAGATGCCGTGCGGCTTGATCACGCCGGTGAAGATGCCCAGCGCCACCAGCGCGATCAGTGCGACCGAAAGGCCGATGCGCCAGCTGAGTGAACGGACCGTACGGTTCGTGGTGCCCTTGTCCACCATCATGTAATACAGGCCGGCGCCGAGGTTCCACAGGATCACGATGAGGAACTCGATGATCAGGAGTTTTTGCATGACAGGAGGTCCGGGCGTTTCGATACGACCATTATCCCCCCGTAGCGACAGCTTGCCGTGAAAACACGGCTGGCCCTGCTGTTGGCGGGACTGCTGCTGGCGGCTGGATTTGCTCGCCTGGGCCAGTGGCAGTTGGACCGAGCGCTCGAGAAACAACAGATGTTGCTCAACGTGGACGTCGCCTTGGCGCGCAAGCAGGTGCTGCCGCTGTCGGCCGCCGGAAAACCGGTCGGGTACGACTGGTCGCAGGGTTCCGGGCGTTTCCTGGACGGGCCTGTCTTGTTGCTGGACAACCAGCGTCGCGGACCCAGCGTGGGCGTACGCGTGCTCGCCGCATTCCAGCCGACGCAAGGAGCGCCATTGTTGGTGGACCTGGGCTGGCTCGCACTGCCCGGCAACCGCCAGCTTCCAGATATTGCGATTCCGGCAGGACCGCAATCGCTGACTGGACTGCTCAGCCCGCCGCCATCCACCGGCTTGGCCCTGGGCCCGGCATATACCGAGGCAGCGCCTGGGCGCTGGCTGCTGACGCGGGTTGACCTGCCGGTCTTGTCCGCTGGCCTGCGCGTGTCACTCGCACCGCGAGTGCTGCGCCTGGATCCGGCCTTGCCAATAGGATACGCACGCGACCTAGACGTGCTGCCCAATACACTACCCCCAGAACGCCACCGCGGATACGCCGTGCAATGGTTCGGACTGGCGCTGGTGACCTTGTCGATCTCCCTTTATTTCGGAATTTTCCGTCGCCGCCCATGAGCACTCCTCCGCGTCCTTCGCAAACCCGGTCCCGGCTTACCCTGCTGCTGATCGCACTGATGTTCTTCGCACCGTTCGGCATCGCCGCGTTCCTTCGCTTCACCGGCTGGACGCCGCCGCAAAGTCGCAACGTCGGCACGCTGCTGCAACCGCCGATCGACCTCAGTGGCATGGTGTTGAAGAGTGCGGATGGCAAGGACTATGCCTGGCAACCGGACCAGAACCTCTGGCGCATCCTGGTCGTGCCCGACCGCGGCTGCACCACCGAGTGCAGCAAGGTTCTCGACCAGTTGTATCGCCTCTGGCTGACCCAGGGCCGCAAGGCCGATCGCATTGACGTGCTCTGGTTCGGCGAATTACCGGCCGGCAATGTGCAATTCCGCCGACTCATCCGCATGCAGCCCAATGCGCAGCTGGTCGCCGCGCTGCCGGAGGCCGCACGTCCCGATGCCGTGCCTGCCTACCTGGTTGACCCTGGTGGCTTCATTGCATTGCAGTACCACCCCGGGTTCGATCCTGCCGGCATGAAGAAAGACCTCGGGAAGCTCATCAAATGAACAGCCCGCACAAGCACTTCCATCGCTTGGCCTGGATCGCCGTATTGCTGGCCTTGGGGATCGTGGTGTTTGGCGCCTTCGTGCGCCTGTCCAACGCGGGCCTGAGCTGCCCCGACTGGCCGACCTGTTACGGCCGCGCCGCATGGCCGGTGCACGAACACGAAATTGCGCAGGCCAACGCCAGCTTCGAACGCGCGGTGGAGAGCAGCAAGACCTGGCGCGAACAATTGCATCGCCATCTCGCGGCGAGCCTGGGCCTGCTGATACTGTTGCTGGGCCTGCTGGCGGCCCGCAAGCGTGCTTGGGGCATTCCCAGTATCGTGGCGGCGGCCCTACTGGTCGCGGCATCGATACCGGCCTACATCGGCGAGTACTACGTTGCAGCGGCCGTGCTGGTACTGGCCGGGCAACTGATCTTGCTGGTGGACGCGAAGCTGTGGTCGAACGCCGATGCATCGCGGCTGTCCACCGTCACGCTGATTGTGGTGATCATGCAAGCGGTACTGGGCTTGTGGACCGTTACCTGGCTGTTGAAGCCGGTGGTGGTGATGGCGCATTTGCTCGGTGGCATGGCGACGCTTTCGTTGCTGGCCTGGCTGGCCTGGGGTACCACACCGGGATCATCGCTGGTGCAGGCGGTCGCGCCGAAACTGCGTCGCCTGCTCTGGATTGGCCTGGCATTGCTGGTTGTCCAGATTGCGCTGGGCGGCTGGACCAGCAGCAACTATGCCGCGCTGTCATGCGGCGCGGACTTCCCGAAGTGCCTTGGCCAATGGTGGCCTGCGCATGATTTCCGCGAAGCCTTCGTGCTGTGGCGCGGCATCGGCGTGGACTATGAGGGCGGCGTGCTGGATGGACCGGCGCGCGTGGCGATCCAACTCGCGCACCGGATGATGGCACTGCTGGTATTCGGGCACTTCCTGGTGGTGGCCGTGCGCATGCTGCGCACGCCGGGCCTGCTGTTCTAGGGTGGCGCGCTGTTGCTGCTGCTGCTGGCCCAGGTCGGCCTGGGCATCGCCAACGTGATGCTCGGCCTGCCGTTGTGGGTCGCCACGGCGCACACCGCCGGGGCCGCGCTGCTGTTGTTCGTGGTAATCGGGCTGCTGGCCCGGCTGCGCGCCCCGGAGTAATACAATAGGGCGATGCCTCCTTCCTTCGGCCAGTACTGGCAATTGACCAAACCGCGCGTGGTCGCCCTGATTGTCTTCACGGCGATCATCGGCATGCTGCTTGCCACGCCCGATGTGCGCATCCCCGAAGGCTTCCAGTCAGTGGCTTGGTTGATGGGCCTGTCGGGCAGCGGCGACATGTCGCAGTCGCAGTTGTCCTCGCCTGCGCTTGCCGGCGTCTGGAAGGAAATACTTTTCGGCAGCCTCGGCATCTGGCTGGCTGCCGCGTCGGCAGCGGCGATCAACCACCTGCTTGACCAGCGCATCGACGCGCTGATGGCGCGCACCGCGCATCGCCCGCTGCCCAGCGGGTCGCTCAGTTCGCGTCAGGTGCTGGTTTTCGCGATCGTCCTGGGTGCGCTGTCGATGCTGCTGCTGGTCGTGTTCGTGAATGCACTGTGCGCGCTGCTGACCTTCGCCTCGCTGATCGGTTACGCGATCATCTATACCGGCTACCTCAAGCGCGCCACGCCGCAGAACATCGTGATCGGCGGCCTGGCCGGCGCCGCGCCGCCCGCGCTGGGCTGGGTTGCAATCACCAACCAGTTGCATCCCTATGCCTTGCTGCTGGTACTGATCATCTTCGTCTGGACGCCGCCGCATTTCTGGGCGCTGGCGATCTTTCGCCGCGAGGATTACGCCCGCGCGATGATCCCGATGCTGCCGGTTACCCACGGCGTCGAATACACGCGTTGGCAGATCCTGTTCTTCACCGTGCTGCTGGTGCTGGTGACGATGTTGCCGGTCATCACCGGCATGAGTGGCGTGTTCTACCTGGGCGGCGCGCTGGTGCTGGGGCTGGTCTTCCTCTACTACGCGATCCGGCTGATGCGGCCGCCGTCGGAAGCGTTCGCGATGCAGGTTTTCGGCTATTCCATCTGGTACCTGATGGCGCTGTTCGCCTTCCTGCTCATCGACCACTGGCTGATGCCGGCGCCGGAAATCTCGGCGCGGGCGCTCGAGTTCATCCGCTCGGGCAACTAGTCAGCGATTGCGCGAACTGAGCAGGTCGCGCAGTTCGGCTTTTTCCAGATCACCCAAGTTGCCCTTGAGCTGCAACTCTTCGATGCGTTGCA
>JBBRXD010000236.1:0-3911 GCA_038248775.1 Lysobacterales bacterium
CGCGGCGCCGTTGCTGCCGTCCAGCCCATAGAAATAGAGCTGTCCGCGGCGGCCACCGGTGCCAGCGCTGGTCGGGTAGTCGCCTGATGCGGTGGAATCACGTTCGGTCATGCATGGGTGTGGCGTGCCGTCGCTGAGGTTTGCGATGTTTGGAAAGCCGGTAACGGTGGAGCAGAGCACCCACTTGCGGCCCGTGATCGCGTTGGTGGCGAGCCATCCACCCGTAGTGGCCGACCCTGCCGTGCGCGAGATGACGTAGTCGCGATTGGCCTTCAGGTATTCCCCTGCCAGGTTGATACTGTACTCGGCGGCTTGTTCAACCAGGCGCGAGCGGTTCTCGTTGGTGGCGGTGCGTTGTTCGAAGAAGGCGACATGGGTCGAGTACAGCACCACTATCGTCAGGATGCCGAGGATGACAAGCGCGACCAGCAGCGTAGCCAAGCCACGCTGTCGCTTGAAGCGGACCGCTGGTGTCGGACGAGGCATGACTGCTGGAAAATTCTGTTCTCGTGCGCGGGTCAGGTCCCAGGGACAGTATCGCACAGGGTTCCGGTGGTATCGGGCGTGCTGGATGCGGCAACCGGACGCAGGCATTCCGCGCGTACCCGGACGCTGCTTTGCATTTCGCGCGCGTATTCGTTGGCGCCAACCAACACGCCGCTCATGGTGAGTTCGAGGTCACGGACCTTCGATCCGTGGCTTACTTGCGTAGGCGGATTCCATAGCGAACTGTCGATGATCCGGAACCGTGTGATGTCCAGCTGCAGCGGATCGCTGAGTGGACACCAACCGGTTCCGGTGTTGCAACTTGCCGGATAGTTGTCGTAGTTGGGGCCGGCGGCGTCGCAAATTGTTGAATCGAGCGGCGTTGTCACAGCGGCGCCGGATTGAAAGACTTCCATCACCCCGACCAGCTTGCCGTTGACGGTGCGCGTCATGCGACGGATGGCACGCAACTCACCGCCGGCAAGGTCGAGCCGGCCAGGCCCGGTGGTGGTGCCATTGCCTGCCGTCTTGCTGTCGTAGGCATAGATGACGCAACCGTTGTCGGCCTCCTTGCGCACCACCTTGATCGACGAGAAAGGCGAGGTGGTGTTGTTGCTGGCGGACAGCGCGATGTATTTCATCGCGTTCTCGTCGTAGCCGGCGCGGCGCAGTTCGCGGGTGACAAAGTCCATGTTGCTGCGCAGGTCCTGGTTGAACCGCGCGGAACGGACGAATTCGGTATTGCTGCTCAGGCTTGAAAGGACAAACGCGACGGCAGCGCCGGAAACGACCAGGCCCGGCACGACCGAAACCATCAGTTCGATCAGTCCGAAGCCGCGCGAGGGCAGGGAAGGCATCATGCGCATGGGTTCAATCCGCGCACCGGCGCTTGTCGTATTCAGGCAGGCGGGCCGTGGACGAACTCGACTCGCACAGCAGGCCGCGGCCGAGTTGGTCGACATACATGTTGAGCTTGTAGGCCATCTGGCCGGGAGGACCTGCCAGGCTGATCGTGCCCTTGTCGGCGGCTTCAGTGAGTGTGGTGCGCTTGGGCTCGATAACCACGGGCTTGATCGACAGCAGGCTGGTGGTGCCGCCCATGCTGATGCCGGATACAGTCACGTTGTTCCATTCCGACTGGCTGGCCGGGTAGCGCATCACGTCGCACACATTCGTCGCCGCCGCCGCGCTCATGCAGTCGCAGGTCGTGGCATCGGCTTCGTCGGTGGTCGTGGCGGCCCCCAGGCAGAAGGCGCCATTGGATCCAGTGCGCACACCGACCTTCACCAACTGGTTGCGCTTGACTGCCTGGAAGCGCGCCTCGTTCCAGAAACTCAGTACCTGGTCGCCTGCGCCACGGATAGCCGCGCGTTGCTTGAGGCCGGCAAACGAGGGCACCGCCATGATGAAGAAGATGAACAGCACCGCGAGGGTCACCATCATCTCGATCAGCGTGAATCCGGTGCTGGGCTTGCGGCGCTGGGGCATGTCGACCTTTGGGGGGCGGGGATGCGTTGATTTCGGTGGGGTTTTGCCTACAGGCCCATCTTATGTATCGCCCACCTGGCCGCTATGCGTACTTTTACCTAGTCCGGCCGCGGGGCGGGGTTGGCCGGGCTGGCGCTGTCTCGCGTAAACTAGGGCATGCGTCACGTAAACGGAGCGCTGCATGAGTCAAACCTACCGACCGCTCAGCGAAGGGATGCCGGGTCCCCATAGGGTAGGCGCGTCCACGTTTCCGGCCGATGCGCGCAAGACGCGCCTTTGGGTCGCGGCCCTGCCGCGGGCCAATGCGCTGGCGACACAACAAAGCCTCGACCTGGCGCTGGACAGCCTGGCTGGGCAACGGCTTGATGGTTCGCAGCGTTTGTCGGTGCTGGAAGAATTGCGTTCGGCCATTGCCGAATCCATCGGCCTGATCAAGCGCGAGTACGCAGGCAGCGCCTTGCCCCTGGCCGCTTCAAAAGCCGCCGCAGCTCACCAGGTCGAGGCCTTCCACCTGGCGCTGGGCCACGGCTACCGGATGGCCGCTGTTGAAATCTGCTCGCCCGCCGGCAATATCCCCATGCTTCGCAGCAGTACCGTGGCCACGGCGCTGGCACGTTCGAGCTGGCATTACGTCCAGGCACTTGCCGTGGCTTGGCGCGTCTATCGCGCGCCGCCCGCGGGTGCGTGGCAGGGCCTGCACCGCGTGCGCCACTTCGCCATCGAACATCGCCTCGATGCCCGCCCGGTGAATGACACATTGGCAGGCGGCCCGATCGAGATTCGCACGCTCTACCTGCAGTCGCTGCTGATGGCGATCACCCATCCCCTGGCATTCAGCCAGGTCGAGCAGGACCTTCTGTGGCAATGCACGCGCGACTTCGCGGCCAGCTGCAACGTGTCGCGTGTCCCCCCTGGCGACAACGCGCCGGTGGTTCCCGAGGATGCCGATCGCGGTCCCGGTCCGGCAGTCGTGGGCGAGGCTGCGACGCAATGGCTGGACATGAAGGCTTTCTGTATCGAAGTGGATGCCGCCTTGTCGCGCCAGGAAGACGGCCATGCCCAGCTCAAGCCATCGCGTGGCAACGGCATCCGCATGTCGGTGGAAGTCCTGGACCGGCTGCGCAGGTCGTTTGGCCTGTCCGCGGCACGCTCACACAAGCGCTTGCCGGCGAGCCATGTGTTGCGCACCGTGTTCGGGTTGAGCAGCCTGCACTTCTACCTGGCAGGGCAGCGCGATTTTGAATCATTCATGCGACAGGCCTCGCAACATATCGTGCACATCGTCGATCGCGCTTCCTGGGCCGGCGCTGGGACGGATGTGTCGCGCGTGCCGGTGCATGAAGCCACCGTGCTTGACCAGAGTCTCGGCGGCTACCGGATGGCATGGGCCCACGCCAGCCAGATTCGCGCCCGAGTGGGTGAACTGGTGGGCCTGACCCTGGCCGAGGCGGACGAATATCCCGAATGGATGCTGGGCGTGATCCGCTGGCTTCGCTATGAAGCCGACGGCGGCCTGTCCGCAGGCATCGAGCTTGTCAGCCGTCGCACTGCGGCAGTCGGGCTTCGCGTGCACGGCAACGATGGGTTCACCCAGGAACCGATACGTGCGTTGGAAATGCGCTCCCTGGCCGATGAGGAAATCAATTTCCTGGCGCCCAATACCCTGGACTGCGGCGCCACCCGCATCGAAGTCGTGCGCGATCTCGTGGCTGGCGCCGAGCACGAAGCTCGCGTCGAGGAAATCCTGGCGGGCGTGGATGTACTGCTGAACGCTGGCGACTACGCCTTGCTTCGTCCCCTGCGCGGCGATCTGGTGGCGGAAACCGAAGACGGAGCGGTGCAATGACCACAGCGATGGCGCAACCGCGCAGGATGACGCGCGAAGTCCTGAACGGTTCGGTGCGGGTAGGCGTCGGCAGGACAATCGTGGTGCAGTC
>JBBRXD010000237.1:0-3878 GCA_038248775.1 Lysobacterales bacterium
ACCAGGTTGCCCTGGATGAAATCGATGCCGCTCATCCACAGGGTCGCCGCTGCCTGCGCGTCTTCCACGCCATGGCCGATGACTTGCAGCTTGCGCCGGTGGGCGCGGGTAATCAGCGCCTTCACTTCATCGCGCATTGCCGGGCTCAGGCTACCCGTCGTGTATTTGCGCGCGAGCTTCACATAGGCCAGCGGGAGTTTGTCGATCAACGCCTCGGCATCGGCGCCGGCCTCGAACTGGCTGAGGCAGAACTGCACTTGCACCGGCACCATTGCCTCGCAGAACTGGTGCACGGTTGTCGCGTGTACGGCTACATCTTCCAGCCGAAGTTCGACCACCAGGCTGCTTCCCGGCACGCCGCTGCCTGCGAGTTCGGCCTTCAGCCAGTCTGCCTGTCCGGCCGCTGCCAGGGTCAGCGGCGACTGGGTGACGAACAGTCGCAGCAACTGGTTTTCGGACAAGCGTTCCTTGATAAGTGCGAGTGCCTGCATCATCACCCAGCGGTCGATCTCGATGATCAGGCTGGTTCGTTCTGCCATCGGGATGATCTCCGCGGCTGATCGCAACTTGCCGCTGGTATCGCGCAGGCGCAGCAAGACCTGGTACTGCGACACTTCACTGCCGGCGACCGCGACCACCGGCTGGTACAGCAGCACCAGGCTGTCCTGGTCGATGGCGTCGCGTACCTGGGAAAGCAGCGCCGCTTCCTTCAACGCTTCAGCGGCGCGCGGCGGTTCGAAGCGACGCACGCCGCGCTCTTGGGTACGCGCTTCGCGCGCAACTTTTTCCACCGCGTTGATCATCGCGCCCGAGTCGGTGAAGCCATGCTTGAACGCGCATACGCCCGCCGACAAGCGCAGGCGCAACGGATGGCCCAGGGCCTGGAACGCGTTCTGCATCAGGGCGGCACGCAGTTCGGTGGCCAACGAATCAAGGCGCAGTTCGTCGAGCTGCTTGTCGAGCAGCAGGTAGCTGCCGTCGCCAAAACGCGTGGCGGGAAGATTGCCCGCGGTCGCGGTCAGCAATCGGCTGACGTCGCCGAGCAGTATCTCCAGTGCGGTCAATCCGATGCGCTCGCGCAGCAGGCTCAGGCTTTCCACTTCCAGGAAGATCAAGCCGCCGGACTGCTGGTCTTCCTGCAGGCACTGGTCAAGTTGTTCCAGCAGCGTCTTGCGATAGACCAGGCCCGTGGCGGCGTCCTTGTCAGGACGCTTCACCCGGCGATTTTCCTGCTGGCGGTGCCGGCGTACGCGCGTCTGCACCGCGGAGATCAGGTGGCGCGGGCGAATGGGCTTGCTGAGGAAGTCGTCGCCGCCGGCGTCGATGGCATCGAACTGCAGGTCTTCGCTGCTTTCGCCCGACAGGAACACGATCGGCGTGTGCGCAAACGCCTCCTGTTCGCGGATCAGCGCGGTCAGCTCGATGCCGTTGGCGCCCGGCATGTTCAAATCCATCAGGATCAGGTCGGGACGGAAGGACCTCAGCGCCGGCATCACGTCCAGCGCATCGATCACCACCAGCGAGTCCATGCCCGCGTTGCGCAGGATGCCTTCGGCGAACAGGGCTTGGCTGCGGTCGTCTTCCACGATCAGGATACGGAAGCTTTCCTCACGCTCCGGATCGACCAGCAATTGCAGGCGGCGCAGCACGTCGTCGGCGTTCTTCGGATCCACGATCAGTGAATCCACGCCGGCGCGTCGCGCTGACAGGCGCAGCGAAATATCATCGGCTTCGGAAATGGCGACCAGGCGCAGCGCCTGCTTGTTGCTGCGCGTTCGCGCCAGGCGCACCGCGCTGCCGACGCTTTCCAGCAGCTCGCTGAAAACAGCATCGATCAGCACCAGATCGGCAGGCAGGGCGCTCAGCAGCTCGTTGAGCTCGTCCACGTCCTCGAGCAGTTCGATTTCCAGGCCCATCGCTTCAAAGCGCTGGTCCAGTTCGAGCGACAGCGGGCCGTACCCGGTGAGGTGGTAGATGCGGAAATGAGGTGGGAGCGACAGCGCGGAATCGGCGCCGGACTTGCCAGCGGTGGCAGCCGGGGCGCGTGCTGGAACGTTGGCGGCAGCCGCAACGGAAACCGGCACTGCCGGCGTAGCCTGGGCCGCCGGCTGGGAATAGTCCGTTGCTGGCTTGGCGAACAGGGGAACGCCGTCACCCCAGATATCGAGGTCGTCGGTGTCGCTGGCATCGGCAGTCGCTTGATCGGCCTCGTCGGCTTCTTCAACCGGCGAAATCGTCAGATCGAATTCCTCATAGTCCAGATCGACCCGCATTTCGGTTTCAGCTTCGGGTTCTTGCTCGGGCAGCGGCAGTCTTTCGCTGAGTTCGGCGGCCAATGTATCGAGGCGGGCGCCGAGCATCTCGTCAGGAAGTGATTCCTGATCGAGTACGCCGTAAAGGATTTCGGCGATGTCGCAAAAGGTGTGTGATGCCGCGTCCAGGCCCAGGCTGGCGCTGCCTTCGCCCAACTGCACGGCCTCGGCCTGCATCAGCGCCAGGCCGTTGATATCCCATCCCGAGCGGTGGAACCGCTGCAAGCGCCGCGCCAACAGCTGCGCCCGCACGGGAAGCAGGCGCATCAAAACGTGTTGGCCCTCGGCGAGTTGGGACCCGTCGTGTTCAGTCATTGAGCATAGTTTCCCTTGGCCTTCGATTATGCCCCTGCAGCCGGGGACTGTCAGTTGGCGGCAAGGAATTTCTTTATGGGGCCCGGCATCGCCGGTATCCTGCTGGCATGAGCTCCCCCGGCCCGGACCAGCCCCCCTTCGCCTTCGATCCCGGCAACGGGCACCTGCGCGGCTGGCTGCTGATAGCGGCGGTGTTGTGGCTGGGCAGCCTGGTCGGGGCCTGGCTGCTGGCCAGCCGGCTGGCCTCTCCCGTCGTGCAAGCCGCAGGCGGCGTGCGAGTGGATTCGGGCAAGGCGCTGCGCGAACAAGCCGCGCAGATCAAGGACCTGCGCCAGCAAGTCGCCACGCTCAAGCGATCCGACCAGATCAGCCGCAATGCCAATACGCAGCTGCAATCTTCACTTACCGAGCGCGAGGAAGAGGTATCGGGATTGCGCGCGGACGTGGATTTCTATGAACTCCTGGTCGGCTCGACCGGCCAGCGCCAGGGGCTGCGCGTGCACGAGGCCCGCTTCACGGCCGAATCGGCAGGCTCCTGGCGCTACACGGTGACGCTGACCCAGAACCTGAATCGCGGCGCGATCAGCAAGGGCAGCCTGCGCTTCGAGGTGATTGGCGTGCGCGGCGGCAAGCTCAATACCATCAAGTGGGACGAGCTGCTGCAATCGCCCAAAGCGCCGGGCAAGCCCTTTTCGTTCCGCTATTTCCAGCAACTGGAGGACAGCGTGATGCTGCCGCCGGGCTTCACCCCGCAGCGGGTACGCGTGACGCTTCAGGGGAACGGCAACACGGTGGACCAGACCTTCGCCTGGGACGCCAGGAAACTACCAGGGGAGTAGCAGCAGGTTCGGGGCCCTCACGCCTTGATTCACGCCCGACGGCGCATACTTACCTTCTATGGACAGCCAGCCCACCTATCTCGACCTCGACCGTCCGCTGGATTTCACCGCAGCGGCCGCCGGCAAAGTTGCCTCCCTGATTGCCGAAGAAGGCAACCCGGGCCTGAAGCTGCGGGTTTACATCAGCGGTGGCGGCTGTTCGGGCTTCCAGTACGGCTTCACCTTCGATGAAGAACGCAGCGAAGACGACCTGGCGCTGGAGCGCGATGGCGTGACGCTGCTGGTCGATCCGCTCAGCCTGCAGTACCTGATGGGCGCGGAAGTGGACTATCGCGAAAGCCTGCAAGGCGCGCAGTTCGTCATCCGCAACCCCAACGCCAAAACCACCTGCGGATGCGGCAGCAGCTTTTCG
>JBBRXD010000238.1:0-3870 GCA_038248775.1 Lysobacterales bacterium
GACCGACAAGGAAAAGGCCAAACCGGCCGAAATCCTCGAGAAGATCATCGGCGGCAAGGTCGCGAAGATCATCAACGAAGTGACCCTGACCGGCCAGCCGTACGCGCTCGACACCGACAAGTCCGTCGATGCGGTGCTGAAAGCCGCCAAGGCCGAAGTGGTTTCCTTCTCGCGCATCGCCGTCGGCGAAGGCATCGAGAAAGTCGTCGAAGACTACGCCGCCGAAGTAGCCAAGGCGATGCAAGTCTGACCTGACCCCAGCCCCTGTGGGAGCGGCCCCTGTGGGAGCGGCCTTGGCCGCGATACCCCCAACCAAAAAACCCGCGGGCAACCGCGGGTTTTTTATGGCCGCGGCAAAAAGAAAAGCGGATCCACCGGCTTCCCATTCCGCCGAATCTCGAAATGCAGCATCTCGCGGATCGAACCGGTCTTGCCCATCTCGGCAATAACATCGCCCGACTTCACCCGGCTGCCCTCGGCCACCAGGCGACGTCGGTTATGCGCATAGGCCGACAGCCATTCGTCCGAATGCTTGATGATGATCAGCTCGCCGTAACCCACCAGGCCCGCGCCGGAATAGACCACCACACCGTCGGCGGCCGCATGGATGGGCTGTCCCGCGCTGCCTGCGATGTTGATGCCCTGCTGCGTCTGGTCGCCACTGACATAGCGCCCGATGATCTGGCCCTGGGTTGGCCAGCGCCAGCTTGGCGCCCCAATGCCCGGAGCCGACGGACGCGCAGGCGACGGACTGACGGGTCTCGGTGCATTCAGCGATGGCGGATACGGGCGCGGCGCCGAGGACATCGAACCCGTTGGCCGCAAGCGCAGCCGCTGCCCAATCTCGATGGTGTACGGATCGCCGATGCCATTCCACGCCGCCACGTCCTGGTAGCGAAGACCGAAGCGGAATGAAATTCCGTAGAGGGTCTCGCCGGCGCGAACCACATGCACGGCGCCCGACGGAATGGGCGACGGCGCCGCACGTGACACGGGCGGACGCGCGCGCGTGGAACTTGATGAGCGCGGCGGCGGACTATCGTAGTCACGCTTCACAACACGCGAGTGGCTGCAAGCTGCCAGCAGCGAACAGACCGCCACCACCATAAGCGCGTTACGCACCATGGCGCAGGAACATCCAGACCACCATGCCGACCAGCAGTACGCAGGCACCCCAACCCACCGGCTCGATGTAGCGGTGCAGGGTGGCTTCCGCTTTTTCGCCACCCAGGCGGATCGCGCCAGCGACGAGGAACACGCGCTTTCCGCGGCCGATCATGCCGCCGAAGAAAAACGGCAGCAAGGGCATCCCGACGGCACCTGAGGCGAGCGTGAAAATCTTGAACGGCACCGGCGTGAACCCGGCAATCAACAACAACCAGAACCCGTTGGCTGCTGCCTCGAGCTTGATCGAATCAAACTCCGCCGCGTATCCCATCTTCTCGATAAAGGGCATCGCCATTTCAATGGCGTAATAACCGATCGCGTAGCCGATGAACATGCCGGCCATGGATCCGATCAGGCTGAGCGTTGCAAAGTAGAACCCGCGCCTTGGCTGTGCCACGCACATGGGCGCCAGCATCAGCTCGGGCGGCACCGGGAAGAAAATGGCTTCGATGAAACTCAGGAAGGTGAGTAGCGCCGGCGCGTGCCTGTGTCGCGCCCAGACGATGGCGCGCTCGAACATGGGCTGGAAAATTTTCATCGGCTGCAGGTTCTCATAGGACGCCAGAGACGAGTGGCACGAATACCACCTTGCCCAGGTCTTCCTGCACGATGCCCTCGGGCGTCTTGCGCAGGCGCAAAAGATTCTGTGACATCGCGCCGCCGACCGGGGCCACCAGCGTGCCGCCATCGGCGAGTTGGTCAAGCAGCGCGGGGTCGAGCATCGCGCCAGCCGCTGTCACGATAATGGCATCGAAAGGTGCGTGTTCGGGCCAGCCCATGCGGCCGTCGTCATGTTTGGTGCGCAGGTTCAGCCCGAGGTTACGGAACCGGCGCCGCGCGATGCGCAATAGTTCATCAATGCGCTCCACCGTGAATACTTCAATCCCAAGCGTCGCCAGTACCGCGGCTTGGTAGCCGGAGCCCGTGCCGATTTCCAGCACGCGTTTGGGCACAGCATGCTCAATCAAGGCTTCGGTCATCTTCGCCACCACCCACGGTTGCGAGATGGTCTGGCCGTTGCCGATCGGCAAGGCGGTGTCTTCATACGCGCGCGAGGCCAGGGCTTCATCAATGAACAGGTGTCGCGGCACGGTGCGCAATGCTGAAAGTACGCGCTCGTCGCGGATGCCGCCTTCACTGCGCAGGCGCTCGACCAGGCGGTCGCGCGCGCGCTGCGAAGTCATGCCCTGCCCGTTGGCGCTCGAATTGGCGTGGAATCGGGGATTCATGGATCGGTCTTGAGCGAATCCGAAAGACTGCTGACCCAGCTGGCCACGTTTTCCAGGGCCTGGTAGCGGGTCAGGTCCACATGGATGGGAGTAATTGAAATATAGCCGTTGCGCACCGCATGGAAGTCGGTGCCCACCCCGGAGTCCTGCGCCGGACCCGGAGGCCCGATCCACCAGATCGTGCGTCCGCGCGGATCTTCCTGGCGGATGCACGGCTCGGCGCGATGGCGGTTGCCCAGGCGCGTCACTTCAAAGCCGCGTACTTCGCTCCAGGCCAGGTCCGGCACGTTCACGTTGAGGATGGTGTCGGCGGGCAGCGGGTCGGTGATCAGGCGCGCGGTAATTTCGACGGCGGCACGTGCGGCCGTTTCGAAGTGCTGCGCATTGTGGTCCACGCTGGCCAACGACACCGCAATGGCCGGCAGGCCCAGGCAGCGTCCCTCCATGGCTGCGGCGACCGTTCCTGAATAGATGACGTCATCGCCCAGGTTGGAGGTGTTGTTGATGCCCGACAACACGATGTCCGGATCCTTGTCGAGCATGCCGGACAAGGCCAGGTGCACGCAGTCGGTGGGCGTGCCGGCAACACTCCAGGTGTCGTTGCCGCGGCGCGATGCGCGAATGGGCTGGTCGAGGGTCAGGGAGTTGCTGGCGCCGGATCGGTCGCGGTCCGGGGCCACCACGGTTACCTCGTGTCCGGCCGCGCGCAACGCCTCGGCCAGGTGCCGGATTCCCGGGGCATCCACGCCGTCATCGTTGCTAACCAGTACGCGCATCGGATCTTCCCGCTGAAAGCATGATGATAACGGATGGGGCGCGGGCGGGGCGGCTTGCCAAGCGCATTCCAGCGGTTAGTCTTGACTTATGAGCCGTAAAAAGTTGCCAGTAAGCCCCGAAGACGCCGCCCTGTTCCGCGATGCAGTCGGCGAAGTCCGTCGCATCGAAGCTGAAGCCGCGGCGATCGAGAAACCGCAACCGGCGCCGGTAGCGCGCAGCTTGCGCCAGGATGAGGCGGAGGCCCTGCGCCAATCGCAGGCCATCAGCGGCGATCCGCCCATGGATGGGGCGGAATTGCAGAGCTACCGCCAGCCGCAGGTGGACGAGCGCACCTTGAGGCAGCTCAAGCGTGGCGAATTCAGCATCCAGGACGAGATCGACCTGCACAACCTGCGTGCGGCCGACGCCGAGGCGTTGCTGAAGCGCTTCCTCAACGAGGCACGCTCCGGCTTCCATCCCTGCGTGCGCATTGTCCACGGCAAGGGCCTTCGCTCGGAGGGCGCGCCGGTGCTGAAGCTGCTGGTTGACCGGGTACTGCGCCAGCGTGGCGACGTGCTCGCATTTGCTTCCGCGCCGCCCAACCAGGGCGGATCGGGCGCGGTGCTGGTGTTGCTCGACAGCCGCTAGCTGTGGGAGCGGGGGGGGGGGCGCGGGGTTTGTTTTGAAGGCGGGGCCCAGCCCCCCCCCCCAAAACCCC
>JBBRXD010000239.1:0-3866 GCA_038248775.1 Lysobacterales bacterium
CCCGAAGTGTCCGAGCAAGGTAGCGGCCGTCTTCGCGCCGATGCCCGGTACGCCGGGAATGTTGTCGACGGCGTCGCCGGTCAGGCCCAGGTAGTCGGCGATCTGGTGCGCATGCACGCCATAGCGTGGCTTCACGCCGTCCACGCCCCAACGTTCGTTGCGCGCATAGTCCCACTGGATGTCGCCTTCTGCGAGCAATTGCGCCAGGTCCTTGTCGGCCGAAAGGATCAAACCGCGATGGCCGTTGCGCCGTACGTGGTGCAGGGCAGTGCCAATCAGGTCGTCGGCCTCGTAGTGTGGATCGGCCAGCACCCGGAATCCCAAGGCGCGGCAGACTGCCTGGCAATAGCCGAACTGGCGCTTGAGCTGGTCGGGCGCAGGTTCGCGATTGGCTTTGTAGGCCGGATAGAGCGTGTTGCGAAAGCTGCTTTCCAGCGCGACGTCGAAGGCAAACACCAGCCGCGCAGGTCGGTGCCGCTCGATCAGTTCGAGCATGAACCGCGTGAAGCCGTGCACGGCATTGACCGGTTCGCCGTCCGCATCCTGGAACTCGTCCGGCATCGAATGCCAGGCCCGGAACACGTACATGCTCGAATCGACCAGGAAGACGGGCTCGGTCACAGTTGCAGTTCGCGGGTGAGGTCGGCCGGATCGGGACGCTTGCGCTCGGCGATCCGTTCGGTCGCCGTGCCTACGTGGATGAAGCCGAGTACCTTTTCGTTCCCGGCAAGGCCAAGCGTGGCGGCCACCACGGTGTCGTAGGCCGCCCAACCGGTCAGCCACTGGGCACCGAACCCCAGCGCGTCTGCCGCTTGCAGCAAGGTCAGGCAGGCCGCACCCCCGGACAGCAGCTGCTCCTGTTCCGGAACCTTGTGCCCCGGAGTCAGCCGGGCAATGACCGCAATCACCAACGGCGCCTGGTTGAAGCGTGCCCGATCCTTTTCCACCGCGGCCGCGGGGGCCCCGGGATTCCGTTCGATACTACGATGGGCGAGCACCTCACCCAGGCGCTGGCGGTTGTCGCCTCGAACCAGGAGGAAGCGCCAAGGCTGCAGGTGGCCATGGTCGGGTACGCGCACTGCAGCTGCCAGCATGAGCTGGAGTTGGGCGGCGTCAGGCCCGGGTTCGCACAGCAACCTGGATGGCGTCGATCGACGATGGTCAAGTACCTGCAGCGCATCCATGGGTAGGACCCTGGCATCGTTGATGGCGTGGGATAGGACCGGTCCGACCAAGGGGTCGACGGAATCGGCCGCTTGGCTGAACTGCTATCGGAATCACATTATGCCAAGGTTAAATGCAATAATTTGAGGGCAAGCAAAACTCTATCCCCCCCGAGAGTTTCCATGAAGCCGCAAGACTATCCAATCCAAGGTCGCTGGGTGTACCAGAACGATCCGCAACTCTTCGACACATTGCGAAAGAGGAGCCTGGCACACCTCCAGGCAGCCCTTGGTCGCGTTCTTGGCAAGGCCGACGACTGGTTGTTCGACCTGGCCCAGAAGGAAGGCGCCGTTGCCGGCTCGCCGCCGCTTGACGCCATGCGTGTCCTGCGCCTTTCTCGCACCCCACTTGAAAACGCCTTCACCAAGCATTTCGAACAGGGCTTTGAATCCCTGCTCCGGCAGATTTCGCTCGCCAAGAAGGGCGACCACGTGCTCAGCCTGGTCGAGGCCGACCAGTTGGAAGCGCAACTCGCGTCCGAAGTCGTCATCGAGGCCATCACCCGGGCGCATGGGCTGGCGCTGGATGCCGTCGAGTGCCGTTTCGCGTCCATGGTCGGTGTGCCGAAGCTCGAGACCGGGCTCAATCCCCTGAGCGCCTCCAGCCTCGCCAACGGCATGCAGGCGGCGCAAGCTGACATCGATTTGCCCGACAACCTGCGCGTGGTGTTGTTCAAGATTTACGAACGCGAGCTGGTGAGTTCGCTCGGCGCCTTGCTGACTGAACTCAACGCGCGCATGACCACGGCTGGCATCCTGCCGGAGTTGGGCAATCCGCGTCCGCTGGAAAGCGCCGCGAACCCGGCGACCGCTGCGGCTGCCGCCCACGCCGGCCAGGCCCAGCACCGCCAGGATGCGCAGCAGGCTGATGATCGCGTCATGTTCGATGCGCTGTGTGAGTTGCTGCATAGCTGGCGTCCGCAATTCGGCGGCGGCGCTGTTGGCGGTGTGGGCGCGGGTGGTGCCGCTGGCGGCAATCGTCGTCCGCTTGCACTCAATGAAATGATGTCGGTGCTGTCGCTGCTGCAGCCGCAGGTTCCAAACGCGGTGCTCGAAGCGATGTCGAACGGCGAAGCATCGCTTTCGCAGCTGATGAAGCGCGAGATGTTGCAAAATACAGGCCGCATCGGCGTGTCACCCGACCAGGTCAACATGTCCACTGAACATGAGGATGCGGTGGATCTGGTGGGCATGCTGTTCGACGTGCTGTTCGATGAGCGCGATTTCGAAGCGCAGGCGCGGACGATGATTTCCCGACTGGTCGTTCCCTACGTGAAAGCCGCGGTCATGGATCGCCGCCTGTTCCAGTACAAGACCCATCCTGCACGCCGCCTGCTCAATTCGCTTTCTGAAGCGGTCGAAGGCAACAAGGGCGAAGGCCCGCAGGAAAAGGAATTGTTGCACAAGGCAGAGGAAACCGTCGACCGCCTGGTCGCCGATTTCAACGAAGACATCGCGATTTTCGAAACCCTCGAACAGGAATTGCGTGCCTTCCTCGAGCAGCACAATCGCCGTATCGAACTTGCCGAACGCCGCGCCACCGAATCACAGCGTGGCCAGGAGCGCCTTGAACAGGCACGTACCCTTGCTGCCACCGAGCTCAGCCGTCGTATCGAGGATCGTGCACTGCCGGCCGCGCTGAACGATTTCCTGTCGCGCAGCTGGTCACACCACCTGTCCATGATCGCCCTGCGCGAAGGTTCGGACAGCGCGGCGTGGAATGCCGCGCTCGGCGTCGCCGACAGCTTGCTCGACCTGCTGCCGCGCGAAGGCCGCCCGACCCCGAACGCAGGCTCCGCGCTGCAGAACCTGCGCGAGCCGATTGAAACCGTGTTGGCCAGTTCCGGCATCACCGGCGAGTCCGCCGGCGAGACCATCCGCAGCATCGCGGCCAGCATCGAGTCAATCAAGCATCCGCTTCCGGCGCAGTCCGACAAGCCAAAGCTCGTGTCGGCCGGTCCGGCGGAGCCCAAGCTGGTGCTGTCCATCGTTTCCGACAAGGAACGCCTGGTCTACGACGATGCAGACCTGCCGTTGCTACGCGACCTTAAAATCGGCGTCTGGCTGGACCTGGCCGGCGAAGACCAGAAGCTGCATCCGGCAAAGCTGTCCTGGGTCAGCCCGATTTCTTCGCGACTGATGTTCGTGAACCGTCGCGGCGTGCGCATCCTGGTCGCCTCGATCGAGGAACTGGCCGCCATGAAGAAACTGGGCAACCTGGTGCTTCGAGAGCAGGAACACGTGTTCGACCAGGCCATGCACCGCGTCATGGGCCGTCTGCAGAACGACGTCGCCTGAGCGAAACTTCCCCGCATCCGGTAGCATCCTTCCCATTGAATCGGGGAGGCTGCTTGCATGTCGGTAACCATTGCTTTCGTCCGTGAAACCGCCCCCGGCGAGCGGCGCATCGCGCTGACGCCGGAAACCTGCAAGAAGCTGCTGGCAATCAAGGCCCGCGTGCTGCTTGAAGCTGGCGCCGGCGTACCAGCCAGCTTTCCCGACGACACCTACGCTGGTGCCGAATTCCTCGCCGACCGCCAGGCCGTGCTTGCGCAGGCTGACATCCTGGTCTGCGTGCAACCCCCTTCCAATGTTGAACTGGCGTCGCTCAAGCCCGGCACCTTGCTGGTCGG
Organism: Lysobacterales bacterium; assembly: GCA_038248775.1. Classification (GTDB taxonomy): domain Bacteria; phylum Pseudomonadota; class Gammaproteobacteria; order Xanthomonadales; family Xanthomonadaceae; genus Arenimonas. The sequence continues at coordinate 3,857 of JBBRXD010000239.1, forward strand.
CCTGCTGGCG
>JBBRXD010000240.1:0-3860 GCA_038248775.1 Lysobacterales bacterium
ATCACGCCTTCTTCCTGCAAGCGCGTGAAGCCGCGGCTCACGGTTTCCAGTGCGAGTCCGAGGAAGCGCGCGATGTCTTCGCGGCTCATCGGCAACTTGAAGGAATGCGCGGACAAGCCAATCAATCGATAGCGTTCGCTCAAGCCATGCAGGAACAGCGCGATGCGCTCATTGGCCTGGCGCCGAACCAGGATTTCGCGATGGTCGGTATCCCGGTTGAGGCTTTGGCCGATGACGCGGAGCAACTGGTTTTGCAGGCTGGGCAACTGGCCGGCAACGCTGGTCAAATCGGCGAAGGGAACTTCGCAAACGTTGGCGGTAGTCAGGGCGATGGCCTCGCAGCGATGGAATCCGTCTCCCAAGGCATCCAGCCCGATAAGCTCGCCAGCCAGATGGAAGCCGAGGATCTGCTCTTGGCCGTCTTCGCTGACGCTGACCGTCTTGAAGGCTCCGTCGCGCGCGACATACACCGAGGACATCGGATCACCAGGCCGAAACAGGCGGTCGCCGCGTTCCACCGGCCGGCGTCGCCGGACGATTTCATCCAGGCGGGCCAAGTCACTGGCACCGATTCCCGCAGGCAGGCACAACTGCTGCAGCGAGCAATGCGCGCAGCTCTGCCGCAGCCGAACGAGGTCAAGGGTTACGGGAGTCGTCATCTGGGGGATGATCGCATGCTGGCCTCTCAAGTACTTGATGCGGACCCTGGTGCCCCATGTTTTAGCGAACCCAGGCAGCCCATCCATCTGCAAGGAACCAATTCATGAATGTGAATATTGCGGCCGACTCCCCGTTCGAGCTCACCTTCCTGGGCGCCAATTCGACCGTCACCGGTTCGCGCCATCTGCTGCAGGCGGGAAGCGCTCGGATACTGGTCGACTGCGGTCTGTTCCAGGGCTACAAGACGCTGCGCCTGCGTAACTGGGCGCCGTTCCCGGTCGAGGCGCGGAGTATCAATGCCGTCATCCTTACCCATGCCCACCTCGACCACAGCGGCTACCTGCCTCGCCTGATGCGACAAGGCTTTCGCGGTCGCGTCTGGTGCACGCGCGCGACGGTCAGCCTGTGCAAGATCCTGTTGCCCGACTCCGGCAGGTTGCAGGAAGAGCAAGCGGAATTCGCGGAACGCAAAGGCTCGACCCGACACCATCCGGCCGAGCCCCTATACACGGAAGCCGACGCCCTGCGTAGCCTTGAGCTCATGCACGGCGTCGACCTCGACGATGAATTCGAACCCGCTCCCGGAGTTCGGGCTGTCTTTCGCCAGCAGGGTCATATCCTGGGAGCGGCATCGGTTGGTGTTGCCTACGAAGGGCATCGGATTACCTTCAGCGGCGACATCGGCCGACCGCATGACCCGATGATGCTGGCGCCGTCCCCGCCCCTGGAAAGCGAATGGATCGTGACTGAATCCACCTACGGAAATCGCCTGCACCCGCCCGACGGCCTCGAACAGGAACTAACCGACGTGCTGGCCAGGACAATCGAGCGCAAGGGCGTGGTTGTCGTTCCCGCTTTTGCCGTCGGTCGCGCGCAGCTGCTGCTGCATGCGATCGCGCGCATCCAGGCCAGCGGCGCGATTCCCGAGGTGCCCGTCTACCTCAATAGCCCGATGGCGACGGACGTGACGGACCTGTACCGGAAGTTTCCCAACCTGCATCGCCTCTCGGGCCCGGAACTGGACGCGATGCGGTCCATGACGCGACTGGTGAAAACGGTGGAGGAATCCAAGTCACTGAACCGGCGCAAGGGCCCGATGATCATCGTTTCTGCGAGTGGAATGGCCACCGGAGGCCGTGTTCTTCACCACCTTGTGGCATTCGCGCCGGATCCTCGCAATTCCATTGTTCTTTCTGGATTCCAGGCGGGGGGGACGCGCGGGGCAGCACTGGCCGTTGGTGCGAAGACAATCCGCATCTATGGGGAAGACGTGGCGGTCAATGCGGAGGTCGTGCAACTGTCCAGCGCCTCCGCGCATGCGGACGCCAAGGAAATCCTGTCCTGGCTTCAATCGGCGCCTAAACCGCCACGCAGGGTCTTCATCACCCACGGCGAACCTGAGGCGGCCGAGGCGTTGCGCGTTCGGATCGAGCGCGAACTTCACTGGGACGCGCACGTTCCCGACTACCGCGAAGTGGTTGACTTGCGCAGCCCGTGACCGACGCCGGCGACACTCCCGGAATGGCCACGCGCCGCGCAAAGTGATGCCCACAAGGAGAAAACCCGGCCAAGGCCGGGTTTTCTCGTTGCTCTTGCGAGCGATATGGCGTCCCCACGGGGATTCGAACCCCGGTCGCTACCGTGAAAGGGTAATGTCCTAGGCCTCTAGACGATGGGGACAAAGACTTGTTGCTTGAATCGAAAAATCTGAAACGGGTGGTGGAGCTAATCGGGATCGAACCGATGACCTCTACAATGCCATTGTAGCGCTCTCCCAGCTGAGCTATAGCCCCACCGAAAGGAGAACGCGAATTTTAGCGATGGCCCGGGCACTCGTCAAGCGAACGCAACACTTGCCTCGTCGGCAGCCTCCAGCGGAACCAGCGTGTGCGGCCCATGCCCCTGCCCAAGCAGGTAGTCCAGCCACTTGTTGAGGAAGCTGTTCATCCGCAGTCGATGGCCGAACATCACCTTCGGGGAAGGATGCAGGCCAAGCACATCCTGCCAGTGGCGCCCGATGTAGCAATGGGTCACTTCGGCCTGGCGCGCATCACGGTAGATACGCACATAGGCCGAGGGATCGGGCTGACCCGTCACGGGATCGTTCATGCGGTAGCTGAGCCGCAACTCCAGCGTATAGGGATGTACTTCAAGCACTTCCACCACCAGGTCAAGCCCGTTCGCGCAGCGCGACAGATAGGCGCCGGGCAGGAGTTCTTGCAGGTTGAGCAGGCGCGCCATGCGCTGGTAATTTTCGCCGTACAAGCCCATCAACCAGCTCAGGCGGCTGAAGGATGGTAGTTCCTGGGGTCGAAAAATGGGCATGGATCGATGCTAGCACGGGTCAGAACATGTGGCGGTGTATGCCAAATTGCGCCAGCACCTTGCTCGCGATTTCTTCGATCGAGGTGTGCGTGGTGCTCAGGTTGGGCAGTTGCTCGGAGCGGAAAAGCAGCTCCGCCAGCGCCACTTCCTTCCGGCATTGCTCCAGGGTCGCATAGCGCGAGCCGGGCTTGCGCTCGGTGCGAATCTGCTGGAGCCGGATCGGATCGATGGTCAGTCCGAACAGCTTGCGCTTGTGCTTCTTGAGCTGGCGCGGCAAGTCGTCGGCGGACAGGTCGTCTTCTGTCAGCGGGTAATTGGCGGCTTTCACGCCGTAGTGCAGGGCAAGGTAAAGGCAGGTTGGCGTCTTGCCTGATCGCGACACGCCCACCAATATCAGGTCGGCCTCGTTATAGTCCAGGTCGATGCCGTCGTCGTGGGTCAGCGCGTAATTGGTTGCGTTGATTCGCGCCTCGTAGGCAGCGAAATCCACCATGCCATGTGCCTTGCCCATCCGCGGCTGGCGCTTGGTACCCAGTTCCTGTTCCAGTGGCTGGATGAACGGCGCGAAAATATCCAGCATCAGTGCCCCGCTCTCAACCAGGATCGCGCTCAAGTCCTGGTCAACGGCTGAATTGACGACGATGGCGCGCACGCCTGCCTGCTCGCCGGCGAGACGGATTTCATTCGCGGCTGCCAGGGCCTTGTCTGGCGTATCCACGAACGGAATGCGCAGGGTGCGGAAATCGGTTCCAGTGAACTGGGTAAGCAAGCTGTGACCGATGGTTTCGGCGGTGATTCCGGTGCCATCGGAGATGAAGAAAACGGGTCTGGGCTGGGTCATGGGCTGCCGCCTGCGTGCCAGTGCGCATTGTGCC
>JBBRXD010000241.1:0-3852 GCA_038248775.1 Lysobacterales bacterium
CAGTCCTCGTCGGCAATAAGCCCGGCGCGACGCAGCTTGGCCTCTTCTTCGCGCGCCTTCTCCAGTGTGGAAAGATTGCGCGCCACGAAGGCCGATCGGGTGTTGATCTCGCCCGTAATCAGCCCTTGCCGAATGAAGATGTCGCGAGATTCTTCCGGATACAGACCGCCGTAATGCACGGGCCGCTTGGGCGCCAGCACCAGGCCGAACAGGCTGATCTGTTCCGAGCCGATCACCCGGCCCTGCGCACGCGACCAGTGCGGATCGAAGTGGCGTCGCGACAACAGGTGCGGCAATTGAGCGATGACCCAGTCGGGCTCGATGCGTGCGCCCATCAGGCCCCAGATTTTCTGCGTGTCCAATAAAGTCGCTACCAACAGCCACGCCGGCGGCGTCTTCACCAAAGACGAGCCGGGGAACAACTGGAACTTGCGCTGCCGCGGTGCGTCGTACATACCCTTCTCGACGCGATGGCCGACCTGGGTTGGCAGTCCGGCGATCAGCGCGCGGTGCAGCGGTGCGAACTCGGCGGGCGCGTCGTTTAGCACCCAGCCCAGTTCCGCGCAGCCCAGCAGCAACTGGCGATGCAGTTCGCGCCATTCGCGCATGCGCAGGAAGCCGAGGAAATTCTTCTCGCACCAATTCCGGAGTTTGGATTGGGTCAGGTCTTCGTGCGCGACCCGATAGGCGTCCCACAGGTTCAGCACGCCCAGGAATTCAGAATCCGGATGCGCGAACTGCGCATGCGCCGTATCCGCCGCACCGCGCGCATCGGCCGGCCGTTCGCGCGGATCCTGGATGCCGAGGAACGCGGCCAGAACGGTCACTTCCTTCAGGCAGCCCAGGGCTTGGGCAGCGACCAGCATGCGTGCCAACTTCACGTCCACGGGCAGGCGCGACATCTGCCGGCCGATGGGCGTCAGCTGCCGATCCTTGTCCACCGCCCCCAGTTCCGTCAGCTGCTGCCAGCCATCGGCTATCGCGCGCGGGTCGGGCGCGTCGATGAAGGGAAAGTCTTCGACCCGGCCGAGGCCCAAGGACAGCATGCGCAAGATCACGCCGCCCAAGGACGCCCGCAGGATTTCGGGATCTGTATAGCGGCTGCGCGACTCGAAATCCGCCTCGGAATAAAGGCGATAGCAAATGCCCGAGGCGATGCGGCCGCAACGACCCTTGCGCTGGTCGGCACTGGCCTGCGAGATCGGCTCGATGTGCAGGCGGTCGAGCTTCTGTCGCGACGAATAGCGTTTTACGCGGGCCGCGCCTGGATCCACCACGTAGCGGATGCGCGGCACGGTCAATGAGGTCTCAGCCACGTTGGTGGTCAGCACGATGCGCCGTTGCGAGCCGGGCTGGAATACCCGGTCCTGGTCGCGCGACGACAATCGCGCATACAAGGCCAGCAATTCGGTATGTCGATACTTGCGCTGGCCCAGCGCCAGGTGCGCATCACGGATCTCGCGCTCGCCAGGCAGGAAGATCAGGATGTCGCCCTGCGAATCCTCGCGCGTTATTTCGTCCACCGCGGCAACGATCGCCTCGCTAGTGCTGCGATCGCCTGCGTCCTCGCCCTCGCCTTCCGGCGGCCGATAGCGCGTTTCCACCGGATAGCTGCGCCCTTCCACGCTGACCACCGGCGCGTTGCCGAAGTGTTTCGAGAAGCGCTCCGTATCGATGGTGGCTGAGGTGATGATCAGCTTCAGGTCACGCCGTTTCTGGATCAGCTGCTGCAGGTAGCCGAGCAGGAAATCAATGTTGAGGCTGCGCTCGTGCGCCTCGTCGATGATGAGCGTGTCGTATTTCGACAGCCAGCGGTCGGACTGGATTTCAGCCAGCAGGATGCCGTCGGTCATGAACTTGATGTAAGTGTCGTCACCGACGTTTTCGGTGAAGCGCACCTGGTAGCCCACGGCGCCGCCGACCGTGGTTTTCAGCTCCTCGGCCACCCGTCGCGCCACCGCGCGCGCGGCAATACGACGCGGCTGCGTGCAGCCGATCATGCCGTTGATGCCGCGGCCCGCCGCCAGGCACAGTTTGGGCAACTGCGTGGTCTTGCCCGAGCCGGTTTCACCGGCGATCACCACCACCTGGTGCTTGGCGATCAGGGCGATGATGTGTTCCGCGTCGCGAGCGACCGGTAAGTCATCATCGAAGGTCGGCGTGGGCGCCTGTGCCTCACGTCGCGCGCGCGCCGCCACCGAGGCCGCCAACGACTTTTCGAAACCCTCGCGCAGGCTGGCATCGTCGGGCTTTTCTCGGCTGCGCGCCTGCAGCCGGCGCAGCCGGGCCTGGTCCCGGCTGAGGGCCAGGTGCAAGGGCGGGTTTTGCAACGCAGCGGCCACTGGATTCAGGTTCACTTATCGGTGATTACGGTCCACACTCGATTGTCCCATCTCGCAGGAGTCTCGTCATGGATATTGATATCGGGATCGCCGCCAAGGATCGCAAGAAGATCGCCAATTCTCTTTCGCACCTGCTGGCCGACACCTACACGCTGTACCTGAAGACACACAACTTCCACTGGAACGTGACCGGGCCGATGTTCAACGCCCTGCACACCATGTTCATGGTGCAGTACAACGAGCTGTGGCTGTCGCTGGATGAAATTGCCGAACGCATCCGCGCCCTGGACGAATTCGCGCCAGGCTCGGGCGCGCAGTACGCCAAGCTGTCGTCCATCAAGGAAGAAACCGGCGTACCTGACTGGAAGGGCATGGTCGCGCAACTGGTAAGCGGCCACGAGACCTGCGCGCGCACCGCGCGTGATGTCTTCAAGAAGGCCGAGGGTGCCAACGACCAGCCCAGCGCGGACCTCGCCACTACCCGCATGCAGGCACACGAAAAGACCGCCTGGATGTTGCGCTCGCTGCTTCAATAGGCACCCACGGCGGGCAAATCCTGACCACGGCAAGAGCTATCTTCCGGCATTCGAGTGACCTGGGTTTGCTACCCTGTCACCATGCCCTCAACGATTCCCGCTGCCCGCCAAACCCTGCACCGCGTCTTCGGCCATCCCCAGTTCCGCGGTGAACAGGAAGCCATCGTCGACCACGTCGTTTCCGGGCGCGACTGCCTGGTACTGATGCCCACCGGCGGCGGCAAGTCGCTGTGCTACCAGGTGCCGGCGCTGCTGCGCGAGGGCACAGCCATCGTGGTGTCGCCACTGATCGCGCTGATGCAGGATCAAGTCGAGGCGCTGGAACAACTCGGCGTGCGCGCCGCGTTCCTGAATTCCTCGCTCAGCAGCGAAGCCGCCTCCGCCGTCGAGCGCGGCTTGCTCAACGGCGACTACGACTTGCTCTACGTCGCGCCCGAACGCCTGCTGATGCAACGCTTCCTCGGCTTGCTCGACCGCTGCACCATCGCGCTGTTCGCCATTGACGAGGCCCATTGCGTCTCGCAATGGGGCCACGATTTCCGCCCCGAATACCGCGAACTCAACCTGCTGCACGAGCGCTGGCCCGAGGTGCCGCGCATCGCGCTGACCGCCACCGCCGACAAACCCACCCGCGACGAAATCGTCGAGCGCTTGGGCCTGCAGGACGCGCGCCAGTTCATCAGCTCCTTCGACCGGCCCAATATCCGTTATCGCGTCGCGCAGAAGGACAATGCGCGTCGGCAACTTCTGGATTTCCTGGCTACGCACAAGGGCGAGGCCGGCATTGTTTACTGCCTGTCGCGCAAGAAGGTCGACGAAACTGCCGCCTTTCTTTGCCAGCACGGCGTCAAGGCCCTGCCCTACCACGCCGGCATGGATGCAACGAAACGCAGCGCCAACCAGCGCCGCTTCCTGCGTGAAGACGGCATCGTCATCGTCGCCACCATCGCCTTCGGCATGGGCATCGACAAGCC
>JBBRXD010000242.1:0-3828 GCA_038248775.1 Lysobacterales bacterium
AAGCGACGGATAGGTATTGCGCAGCGCCAACAGCGCGCGATACCACGCCAGGACGCCGTCGCTGCGAGCCTGTTCGGCAGCCACGTTCTGCGTAGATGCATTGGCCGCGACCGGACGGAATGGCTTGGCACTGCTGAAACCTGCGGCCGGCGAATCGGCTGTCCAACTCATCGGAATGCGCAATTTCGGGTCGCCTTCCAGTTCCGGCGCGGCGGCCATGCCAATCTCTTCGCCATAGAAGATGAAAGGCGTGCCCGGCTGCAGCAGGTAACCGGCAGCGGCCAGGCGTTGCTGCACGAGATTACCATCGAGTTGGTTCCACAAGCGGTCTCCCGCGTAACTGTCGTGGTTGGAAATCATGGTCGCCATTTGTGCTGGCGCGCCCAGGAAGTAGTCGGCGACGCGGCGGATGGCCTGGAGCTCGCCCTTGGCGGCCCCGACGATATCGCGGGCCCGCCAGATGGCGAACGCACTTCCGCAAACATCGGGCGCGGCATACTTGTGCATGTTTCCGGTCGCCTCGCAGACCACGTAGCGATTCGAGTAGCCATCCACCACCGCGCGGAACTGATCCATCAGCCCGTAATCCTCGATCTGGTCGTACCAGGCATCGGGTCCGTGCTCGACCAGGTGCGGAACCGCGTCGAACCGGAATCCATCCACGCCCCGGTTCAACCAGAAACGCAGGTTGTCCTTGTGGAAGGCAACTACCGCCGGCTCCAGCAGGTTGAAGTCCGGCATGATCTTGTTGAACTGCGCCAGGTAGGAACCATTCGGCGTGGCCTCCCAAGGATTGCGGTCATAGATGCTCCAACCAGTCGGGCCTGGATTCTTCCAGACATACCAGTTGCGAAGGGGACTGTCGGGCGAGCGCGCCGACTCGATGAATAGCGAATTGCTGGCCGCGCTGTGATTGATGACGTAATCGATGATGACGCCGATGCCGCGTGCATGCGCCTGGCGCAGCAGTTCGTCGAAATCGGCGAGCGTGCCATAGGCCGGCTCGATCTGGCGATAGTCGCTGACCGCATAGCCGTGGTCGCGGTCCTGGCTCGGACTGATCGGCATCAACCAGATGCCGCGCACGCCCAGCGCCTGGAGGTAGTCCAACGATTGGATCAGGCCGCGCAGGTCGCCAATGCCGTCGCCATTGCTGTCGCGATAGCCGCGGACGAAAATCTCCGCGAAGGCCCCTTTGTGCCAACCCTCCGGCAAAGCGCTGGCCGTGTTGCCCACCGCAACCGGGGCGATGGCCTGCCCGACGGCGAGGTCCCTAGACTGGGTGGCGGATTGGGCCGCCAGGGCCCAAAACAGCAGCGCCAGGGCTAGCCCCAGTCGGCGCAGCAGATTCTTAGGGTGGTAGCCCATACCCATCACTTAGCCCGTCACGGGCCCGCCATGTAGATAAACTACGTTAGCCCATGGGCGAGAGCCTGTAAATTCTGCCCAGCCATCGGCACTGGCGCCCTCGTTAGCGGCGATCTTTGTAGTAAAGTTACTTACCTGAGCGAGCGTATGGTGCCTCGCCCACCTTTGTGAGGGAATCCGTGGGGATGCATGCCAGCCTGGAGACGCGAGGACGACCCGGCGCCCACCGGCGCCTGCCACTTTGGACGCTTGCCTGCGCCCTGGCTGCGGCTGCGGGTCCAGCACTTGCAGCGCCGCCCACGCTTTCAGATTGCACCCAACCCGCAAGCGCCACGACCCTGTATGCCACGCCAGGCAACGGCCCGGCGCCTGAAGCCCGAGCCTACTGGCTGGATCGGCAACGGATCCAGTGGCCAGGCGCGCCTGCCAATGCCCGCGCCTTCCGCCTCTACCATTCCTCGACGGCGCAGATCGGACGCTCCAACGGCCGGCTCATTGGCTCGAGCGAGGGCAGCCTGCTGTTGTCGGTCGACACGGCCGCGCTGCCTGCCGACCTCGTGACCCGTTTCAAGTTCGTCGGCAACGGTCCCAGGCTGCGGATTTCCGATGCGGACATTCCCCGACTCCCAGCGTTGCTGCGCAGCCAGTTGCTTCTGGTCGCGCAGGACGCTCGTGGTCGCGAAATCCAATCCACCGCGGTGCAAATGCCGGGCGCGCTGGATGACCTGTATGCCGCTGCCGGTTCGGTCGCGGATCTTGGCGTCGTTGTTTCGGAGAAACATACGAGCTTCGAACTCTGGGCGCCTACCGCGCAGAAAGTCGCGCTGTGTCGTTTCGAATCGAGTACCGGCCAAGCAATGCTGGAACCGATGCAAGCCGACCCGCGCACGGGCGTGTGGCGGGCCTCGCAGGACAGGGATTTGTCCGGGCAGTATTACCAGTTCCTCGTGGATGTTGTCGTGGCTGGCGTGGGTCTGGTTCGCAACCGGGTCACCGATCCCTATTCCATCAGCCTGGATGCCGACTCCAAGCGCAGCTATGTCGCGAACCTGGATTCAGCCGCGCTCAAGCCTGCCGGATGGGACGCGGCGCGTGCGCCGCATGCCGGCCTGGCGCAGACCGACATGGTCATCTACGAATTGCACGTGCGTGACTTCTCCATCAATGATGCGTCGGTTCCCGAGGCGCTGCGCGGCAAGTACGGCGCATTTGCGCTGGCGCATTCGGAAGGCCGCGGGCATCTGCAGGCACTGGCCAAGGCAGGCCTGACCGATGTCCACCTGCTGCCCGTGTTCGACCTGGCCAGCGTGCCGGAGGTCGGCTGCAAGACACCCGGCATCACCAACGACGGCCCCGCGAGTGAATCGCAGCAGGCAGCGGTAATGGCCGTGGCCGCGACCGACTGCTTCAACTGGGGCTACGACCCCCTCCACTTCAATGCGCCCGAAGGCAGCTTTGCCAGTGACGCCAGCGACGGCGCCACGCGCATCCGGGAATTCCGCCAGATGGTGCAAGCGCTACACGCAGATGGGCTGCGGGTGGGCATGGATGTGGTCTACAACCACACCAGCGCCTCGGGGCAGAACGATAAATCGGTGCTCGACCGCGTGGTGCCCGGCTACTACCACCGGCTTGACGCCAAGGGTTCCGTTGAACAGTCCACCTGCTGCGAAAATACCGCCACCGAACACCGGATGATGGCGAAGCTGATGAGCGATTCGGTGCTGCTGTGGGCAACGCACTATCGCATCGACTCGTTCCGCTTCGACCTGATGGCGCACCAACCGCGCGCAGAAATGGTTGCCTTGTCGGCGCGCGTCGACAAGGCGACCGGCCGCCACGTGAACCTGATTGGCGAAGGCTGGAACTTCGGCGAAGTCGCCAATGGCGCGCGCTTCGTGCAGGCATCGCAGTTGTCGCTGGGCGGCTCGGGCATCGGCACCTTCAGTGATCGGGGCCGCGATGCGGTACGCGGCGGTGGTGCTGCCGACAGCGGCGAGGCACTGCAGGCGCGGCAGGGTTACATCAACGGGCTGGTATGCACCGAACGCCAAGGCGGCATCGCGCCCGACATCGGATTTGTTGAAGGCAGCAGACATGGTGCGGGTCGGCCTTGCCGGATCGATCCGCGACTACCCGATGACCGATTACACCGGCCGCAGCGTTGCACTTTCCGACATCGACTATGGCGGCCAGCCGGCCGGCTACGTGGGCGATCCGGCCGAAGTGGTGAACTACGTCGAGAACCACGATAACCAGACCTTGTTCGATATCAACGTGTACAAGCTGCCCGTCGATACCAGCAGCACGGACCGCGCGCGCGTACAGGTGCTGGGGGCGGCCATCAATGCCTTCAGCCAGGGCGTGGCCTATTTCCACGCGGGTATCGACACACTTCGATCGAAATCGCTGGACCGCAACAGCTACGACTCCGGGGACTGGTTCAATCGAATCGACTGG
>JBBRXD010000243.1:0-3812 GCA_038248775.1 Lysobacterales bacterium
GATGGCCGACGTTACACGCAGCGAGGCGCTGCCGGAACTGTTTGACTTCGCGATGCTGCGCGAGGGACCGGTGATGGTGCTGGGCGAAGGCAGCAACCTGTTGTTCGCCGCCGATTTCCCCGGCGTTGTCGTTTGCCTGACGATGGCGAAGGTGCATATCGTCGAAGACGACGGCTCGCATGCGCTGGTGCGCGCGGAAGCTGGCCTGTCCTGGAATGACCTCGTCACGTGGACGCTGGGCCGAGGCCTGTGTGGTCTGGAAAATACTGCGCTTATCCCGGGCACTGTCGGCGCCAGCCCGATCCAGAACATCGGCGCCTATGGCGTCGAAGTCGGCGAGTTCATCGAGACCGTTGAAGCCTTCCATCGCGGCACCGGACAGATCAAGCGCGTCGCGAAGGACGACTGTGAGTTCGCCTACCGGGACAGTCGCTTCAAGGCGGACCTCGACCAGTGGGTAATTACCGCTGTCGAGTTCCGGCTGCCGCGACAACGCGAACTAAAGCTCGATTACGTTGGCGTGCGCGAGGAACTCGCGACGATGGGCGTGGACACGCCGCGCGCCTCGCACGTGGCCGAGGCGATCAGCCGTATCCGCACCCGAAAACTGCCGCACCCGGCACTGCTGGGCAATGCCGGCAGTTTCTTCAAGAATCCGATACTGTCCCTGGCGCAGGCCGATGCGCTGAAATCCGATCATCCGCAGTTGCCCGTGTTTCCCGCTGGCAGTCCGGACTCGCGCAAGGTGTCAGCCGCCTGGATGATTGAAAAGGCCGGCTGGAAGGGCTTCCGCGAGGGCGATGCCGGCATCGCCGCGCAGCATGCGCTGGTGCTGGTAAATCACGGCAAAGCGACGGGTGCCCAGTTGTTGTCGCTGGCACACCGGGTGGCCGATTCGGTGCAGGAAACCTTCGGGGTCGGCCTTGAGCCGGAACCCCGCCTGATCGGGGCTCGCTGGTAACAGTGAGCGTCACCCAGGCCATCCGACGCGTGGACGACGTGCCCCGGGCCGTCATGTTCATGGTCGCGAGTACGGTTTTTTTCGGCTCGATGGCAGTCTGCATCCGCCTGGCTTCATCGCAATTGCATCCATTCGAGATTGCGTTCTTCCGAAACCTGTTTGGTTTTTTCTTCACTTTCCCGCTGCTGTTCCGGCATGGCTGGGGAATACTGCGCACCGACAAGCTGGCGCTGTACTTCCTGCGTAGCTGCATCGGCATCGTGTCCATGCTGGCGGGCTTCTGGGCGATCGTGCACCTGCCGCTGGCGCAAGCCGTTGCACTGTCCTACTCCACGCCCATCTTCGTCACCATCGGCGCCGTTTTCGTATTGGGCGAAGTGGTGCGCGCCCGACGCTGGACGGCAGTGATCTTCGGCTTCATCGGCGTGCTGGTCCTGATCCATCCGGGTGCGGACAGCTTCAACTTCGCGAGCCTGATTGCGGTACTGGCGGCAGTGATGGGCGCCAGCGTCGCAATCAGCATCAAGTTCCTGTCGCGCACCGAAAAGGCTGATGCCATCGTCATCTACACAACGATGATCTGGGTCCCGCTGTCGCTGGTGCCGGCACTTTTCTACTGGACCCAGCCGACCGGAATCACCTGGTTGTGGGTCGTGCTGTCGGGTTTCCTCGGCACTATCGCGCACATGTGCTGGACCCGCGCGCTTACGTTGGCCGACGCGTCGTTGTTGACCCCGATCAGCTTCCTGCAGGTACTGGTGGTCGGTGGCTTCGGCTATTTCCTGTTCGGTGAAACCGTGGGCCGGTGGACTGTCGCTGGCGCTGCCATCATCTTCGTATCCAACGTCTATATCGCGCATCGCGAAGCGCGCCTGGCGCGACGCGCGGTTACCAATCCCGATAGCAGTCCCGAAACCCTCCAGCGCTGAGCGCGGCTCACTTTCAGGTGATTCGGTTTTCCGCGGGAGCGGCCGCCGGCTTGGTGATCGGCTCTTCCCTCACTACCAGTTGATACATGGCTACGACCCACGCCATCGCTGCGGCCCAGCCCGCCAGGATGTCCGAGGGGTAATGCACGCCCAGGTAGATTCGTGACATGCCGACCAGCAGGATGAAGACCGATGCGGCCGCCAATACCGGCCAACGCCAGCGCGAATGCCAGCACAGCAAGGTTGCAGCGACGCCCAGCGTCACTGATCCCATGGCATGGCCGCTGGGAAAACTATAGGAGTGTTCCGGCGCGATCGACAGCCAAAACTCGGGGCGGACCCGCGCGAAATAGTTCTTGGCGACCACGTTGATGGCCAGCGAGCCCAGTACCGCAAAGCCGAAGAACAGGCCCCCTCGATATCGTCGCCGCAGCACCAGCCACGACAGGACCAGCAGGTCGGCCGGAATCACGCCCCACAAGTAGCCGATGCGCGAGACAACGCTGAAGAACGCATCGATCCGCGGCGACGACCATCCGTGCAGGAACACCATCGTGGGAACGTCAAAGAACAGCAAACCGTCCTCGCGCATCTCGGTCGCAAGCCCGGCAAAGGCCAACAAGGGCAACAGCACGCCGATGAAAGGCAGCAACAGGTGCCATGGGTGCTTGAGAATGAAGTCCAGGCCATAGCCCAGTCCGCCGGGTGCGGTGGCAAGCGGCGGCAGCGCGCGCTTGCCTGACCCCTGCCTAGCCACCGGCGCGCGAGTAATTGCGGTCCACGTAGTCGTCAATGAGCGAGACGAATTCCTGCGCAATATTGTCGCCGCGCAAGGTCACTGCTTTCTGGCCGTCAATGAATACCGGTGCCGAGGGTGCCTCGCCAGTGCCCGGCAACGAAATACCGATGTTCGCATGGCGCGATTCGCCGGGGCCATTCACCACGCAACCCATCACGGCGAGCGTCAGGTGCTCTGCACCGGGGTGGCTTACCTTCCACATCGGCATGCGGCCGCGCACGTGTTCCTGCACGGTCTGTGCAAGTTCCTGGAAGAACTCCGAGGTGGTGCGGCCGCAACCCGGGCAGGCCGTCACCAGGGGCGTGAATGCGCGCAGTCCAAGGGTCTGTAGCAACTCCTGCGCGACGATCACTTCCTGGATGCGCGAGCCACCGGGTTCCGGCGTCAGGGAAATGCGGATGGTGTCGCCGATGCCTTCCTGCATCAGCACGGCCAGTGCCGCCGCGGAAGCAACAATACCCTTGCTGCCCATGCCCGCTTCGGTCAATCCCAGATGCAAGGGGAAATCGCTGCGCGCGGCGAGGTCGCGATAGACCGCAATCAGTTCCTGCACGCCGCTCACTTTCGCCGACAACACGATTCGATCGGCGGGCAGGCCTATTTCCATCGCTTGCGCGGCCGAATCGATAGCCGAACGTACCAGCGCTTCCCGGAGCACCCGTCCGGCGTCCCAGGGTTGGTCGCGCAGATGGTTTTCATCCATCAGCCGCGCGGCCAGCGCCTGGTCGAGCGAGCCCCAGTTGACGCCAATGCGCACCGGCTTGGAATAACGGATCGCAAGCTCGATGATGGCGCCGAACTGGCTGTCGCGCTTCTTGCCGAAGCCGACATTGCCGGGATTGATCCGGTACTTTGCCAACGCCTCGGCGCAGGCCGGTTCCGCCATCAACAACTGGTGGCCGTTGTAATGGAAGTCGCCGACGATGGGCACACTGATACCCATCATCGCCAGCTTTTCGACGATACGCGGCACAGCTGCCGCCGATTCGGCATTGTTCACCGTCACGCGCACAATCTCCGAGCCGGCGCGCCAGAGTTCGGCCACTTGCTTGACAGTGCTTGCGACGTCCGCGGTGTCGGTGTTGGTCATCGACTGCACCACGACTGGCCTGCCGCCACCCAC
>JBBRXD010000244.1:0-3804 GCA_038248775.1 Lysobacterales bacterium
CGCCGAGGCAGCGCATCACCGCGCTGCCGGCAAGGTGGCGGGCGCTGTGCCGTCGTGCCGCCATCGCCACGGCAACCGCCGCCAATACCACCGATACCAAGGCCGCCAGGCTGAGGAATCGACCGGCCCGGTCCAGTGCATTCCGGATTTCCGGCCGGGCATCCGACGCGGTCTCGAGCCGTTGCCCGCGACCCAGTGATTGCCGGGTACGCGTGAGGAATGTTTCAACAGCTGCGGGCTCGCCCGCAACCACCAGGCGATGAATGATCCGGCTGCCCGGTTGCACCAGTCCGGTGGCAGGCAGGTCGGCAAGGTTGAGGAATACTTTCGGACCGGTGCTGAAATAGTTGAGCGAGGCTTCGGGCTCCTGCACGACCAGTGCGGCCAAGCTCAGGCTGGAGTTGCCGATCCGGATCGGGTCGCCGATTTTTGCTGCGATCGATTGTGCACCGGAGCGCGAAAGCCAGACCGTGCCCGGCCGCGGAACCGCCGGCGCCACGTATTCCTTGCCCGAATCCGAATCGACGATCCGAAACGTGCCACGCAGCGGAAAGCCTTCGCCCAGCGCACGGATCTCGCCCATCTTCAGCGTTTCGCCGGCGCCGACCATGCTCGGGAATGCGCGCGTCTGCGTCTGGCGCAAGCCGGGGAGATTGGCATTGGCCAACATCGCAGCCGGAATGGGTTCATCGGCACGCAGCACCGCATCGCCGCCGAGCAGGCGATTGGCTTCCATAGACAAGGCACGCTCGGCGCGATCAGTCAGGAAGCCGACTGCGGTCACCGACATCACAGCCAGCACGATGGCAGCGAGCAGTATCCGAACCTCGCCTGCAGCAAGGTCGCGGCGCATCTGGCGCCAGGCGAGCAACACGATCTTCACTCGGAGACCAGCCGCCCGCCCGCCAGGCGCAGGATTCGACCGCAGCGCTCAGCCAGCCGCTCGTCGTGGGTTACCAATACCAGGGTCGTGCCGGTAGTCGCGTTGAGTTCGAACAGCAGGTCGATGACGGCGCGCCCGGTATCGGTGTCGAGGTTTCCAGTTGGCTCATCGGCAAACAAAAGCGAAGGCCCGGTAACAAAAGCCCGAGCCAAGGCAACTCGTTGCTGTTCGCCACCAGAAAGCTGGCTTGGATAATGCTCAAGCCGCTCGCCCAGGCCGACCCGCTCGAGTATCAGCCGCGCTGGTTGCTCGGTCTCGCGGTCACCCCGCAACTCCAATGGCAGCATCACGTTTTCCAACGCCGTCATCGCCGGCAACAACTGGAAACTCTGGAAAACGAAGCCAACCCGTTCGCCACGAACCTTGGCGCGCCCGTCTTCATCGAGTGAGGAAAGCACGATGCCGTCCAGGCTGACCGTGCCAGTGCTGGGAATATCCAGCCCAGCGAGCAATGACAGCAAGGTGCTCTTGCCCGAACCTGAAGCGCCGACCACCGCCACGGCCTCGCCCGCGGAAATGCGGAAACTCACGTCTGCCAGAATGGTCAATTCATGGTCTGGCAGCCGAACCCGCTTGCCCAGGCCACTGGCCACCAGTTCGCCAGGGCTTGAAAGTGTCGGCGACGCCGCAATTGAATCAATCATGATCGAGGAGCCCGTGCAATGAACAATCTATATGGAGCGTGGCAGACCCGGGTTCAACGGGGCGTCATGGTCTTGTTCACGATACTTGCACTGTCCAGCACGGCCATGGCCGCGCCCTCGCGGACCGTGCTGGTGCTTGGGGATTCGCTTTCGGCGGCCTACGGACTGGCCGCCAACCAGGGCTGGGTCGCGCTCACGGCGCAGAAGATGCGGGCTACACATCCGCAGTGGCGCGTGATCAACGCCAGCATCAGTGGCGAAACCACGGCCGGCGGCGCAGCCCGGATCGCAGCCGAACTCAAGCGCAGCCGGCCGTCGGTGGTGGTGGTCGAACTCGGCGCCAACGACGGCCTTCGCGGCTTGTCCCTGCAACAGACGCGGGCCAATCTCGACCAGATCATCGGCGCTTCCACCCGCTCGGGTGCGCGGGTACTACTGGTCGGCATGCGCATGCCACCCAACTTTGGCGCGACTTATACGCAGGGTTTCGAAAGCAATTACGTGGTGCTTTCGAAAAAGCACAAGACTGCTTTCCTGCCTTTCCTGCTCGAGCCCATCGCCACCGAACGCAAGAACTTCCAGGCCGACAACATGCATCCGGTCGCCACTGCGCAACCTCGCCTGCGTGACCACGTGTGGCCGGCGCTGCTGCCCTTGCTCAAATAAGGGGGGGCGGAATCAGGCGGCCGGATCCAGAGCGCGGATGGCGTCATAGGTGTGGCTGAAGACACCCGTGCCCTCCATCGCCAGCAGCCGTACGATCGCCCGGGCGAGCGAATCGGCAGGAATGGCGCGGTATGGCCGCAGGCGCCCTGCCATGGCCAGGTTGGCAAGCGGCGCCAGCCGTTGGAATAGCGCTTCCGCTGGCCGGCGCTGCTCGCGCGAACCCAGCAACAGGCCCGGTTGCAGCAGGTCCAGCCGCTGGAATCCCTGCTTCTCCATCGCGTCCTCCACTTCGCCCTTGATCCGAAGATAGAAGTTTCCCGACTGTCGGCTGGCGCCAGCGGAACTGACCAGGATGGCGCGACTGGCGCCTGCGCCGCGGGCAAGCTGGGCGAGCTTGAGCACCAGTTCGCGATCGACCGCAATGAAGGCTTCGCGCGACCCCGCCGCCTTGATCGTGCTGCCGAGGCAGCAGACATAGGCATCGACGCTTCCATCGGCGAACTGGTTGATGGCTTGCTGGATGAGTTGGTCGGACTCCGGCGATCCGAAATCAACGATCGACGCCTGCAGGCGCGAGTCCTTGATGGGCAGGCCACGACGCGTCGGCGCGATCACGCAGCCCTGGAAGCCGGTATCGCGCAGCAACTCCCGCAACACCAGGCCTCCGACCATGCCGGAGGCGCCTGCAATGAGCAGCTTGGCTTCGGTCACGCCCATTCGCTCAGTTGTTCTTCCTGGTAGAGCCGCTGGAACGAGGGCCGGGCCTTCATTGTCGTTGCCATCCGCGCCAGGTTCGGCCACTCGATGGCCTGCTTGGGCAGGTTGCGCGACCAGCGCAGCAACATCGTCAGGTGGAAGTCAGCGGCCGACAACTTGTCACCGAGCAACCAGGGTCCATTCTTGGCCAAGTGGTCATCGAGGGTCTGCCAGCAAGCCTCGATGCGCTTGCTCGCACTGTCTCTCACGGCTTCCACGTTTGCCTCACCTGCCACCTCGGCCGGGTAGTACCAGTTGCGGAACGAGGGCTGTACCACGTTGGCCAGGTACAGCAGCCACTGGTAGTAACGCGCCCTCGCAAGGGTACCCACAGGAGGTGCCAATCCCTTTGACGGATGCGAATCGGCCAAGTGCATCAGCAGCGCCACCGACTCGGTGAGGACTTCGCCGTCGATGATCAGGGTTGGCACCACGCCGCTGGGATTAAGCTTTAGATAGTCCGGCGACTTTTGCTGCTTCGATTCAAAATCGAGCAGCTTGAGTTCATACGGCAAGTCCAGTTCGATCAGCAACCAGTGGATGACCAGGCTCGCAGCGCCGGGCGAATAGTAGAGCGTATGCATGATGGCCTCGCGTGTGGATGACGGCGCTGCCGCCGCTATCGTGAAAGCTTACTCGACTACTACCGCTATATTGCCGATCCTGGCGGCCCAGGCCTTCGGCCCGGTCTCGTGCACGGACTCGCCGCGCGAATCCACCGCCACCGTCACCGGCATGTCCCTGACCTCGAATTCATAGATCGCCTCCATGCCAAGGTCCGCGAAACCCACCACG
>JBBRXD010000245.1:0-3789 GCA_038248775.1 Lysobacterales bacterium
CAAGGTTACCCCAGGCCATCAGCCGCGCCCCCATCATTTCGGGCCGGATGAAAACCGGATCGGCACGCAACCAAGCCTGTCCTGCGGCGTCGCCCTTGTCACTGTGGCGGGTGATCGCGGCCATCGGCCAGCCGCGCGGCAATAGCTCGAAATGGCGCAGCAGTTGCGCGCGTTCGCCCGCCGATTGCAATGGGACGGTATCGGCACGCCCGAGCAGCGCAGCAACGTCCTTGGACAGCAACTGGCCGGCGAAGCGCCTGCGTTCGGGCAATAAAAGCACGAGTCGGGAAGAGGATTTCATGCCGTGCCCGGCGCCGGCAGGTGCAAGGAATCAGCCGACGTAGCGAACCGCGATGATGTCGTACTCGCGCTGCCCGCCCGGTGCCTCGATGGTAATCGTGTCGCCCTCGTGCTTGCCGATCAACGCGCGCGAGATAGGCGAGGAGATCGAGATCATGCCAAGTTTGATATCCGATTCCAGGTCGCCGACGATCTGGTAGGTGACTTCGTCGCCCGATTCGCACTCGGCCAACTCCACCGTCGCACCGAACACGACACGTTTGCCCGCATTAAGCGTCGCCACGTCGATCAACTGTGAATGCGACAGGGTGTACTCGAGCAGCTGGATGCGACCTTCGATGAAGCCCTGCTGCTCGCGGGCAGCATGGTATTCCGCATTTTCCTTTAGGTCGCCGTGGGCACGCGCCTCGGCGATGGCGTTGATCACCGCTGGCCGCTTGACCGACTTGAGGTGCTCAAGCTCATCACGCAGTTTCTGGGCGCCCTTGCTGGTCAGCGGTGCAATCATCCGTGAATTTCCTTGTGCAGTTCCTGCAGCGACCAGACGCGGGGATGATTGCGGCTGTCGATGGCCTGGATCAGGGCGCGGGCGCCGGGGACGGTAGTGGAATACGTTACCCGATGCTGCAGCGCTTCGCGACGGATCGAGAACGAGTCGGCGATGGCCGCCTTGCCCTCCGTCGTGTTGACGATATACACGATTTCGCCATTCTTGATCAGGTCCACGATGTGCGGCCGGCCTTCGATGACCTTGTTGATCTGCTCGCAGGCGATGCCCTGTTCGGCCAGGTAGCGGGCGGTACCGGTGGTCGCCACCAACGAGAAACCCCGCTCGATCAGCAGCCTGGCCACGTCCAGCACGCGCGGCTTGTCGCCATCCCGAACCGAGACGAACGCCTTGCCAACCGGGGGCGCCTTGATGCTGGCAGCTTCTTCAGCCCGTCCGAACGCGTCCTCGAAAGTCCGCCCGACGCCCATCACTTCACCGGTGGAACGCATCTCGGGGCCAAGGATCGGGTCCACGCCCTGGAACTTCGCGAACGGGAACACCGCTTCCTTTACCGAGAAATAGTTCGGAATGATCTCGCGCGTCGCACCCTGTGCAGCCAAGGACCGACCGACCATGCAGCGTGCGGCAATCTTCGCCAGCGGTACGCCGATGGCCTTCGACACGAAGGGCACCGTGCGCGAAGCGCGTGGGTTTACTTCGAGCACGAAAATCGTTGCGCCACCCAAGTCGTCGAACTGGATGGCGAACTGCGCATTCATCAACCCGATCACCTTCAGCTCGCGCGCCATCGCCGTCATCTGCACCCGCAGGCGGTCCTGGATTTCGGCGCTTAGCGTATACGGCGGCAAAGAGCAGGACGAATCACCCGAATGCACGCCCGCCTCTTCAATGTGCTCCATGATGCCGCCGATCAGGACGTTGCCATCCATGTCGGCGATGATGTCAACGTCAACCTCGACCGCGTTGTCGAGGAATCGATCGAGCAGCACCGGCGAGTCGTTCGACACTTGCACTGCTTCGCGGATATAGCGCGACAGGTCTTCGTCCGAATAGACGATTTCCATGGCACGTCCACCCAGCACATAGCTCGGCCGTACCACCAGCGGATAACCGATAACGGCGGCGTGGTCGAGGGCCTGCTCGGCAGTTCGCGCAGTGCGGTTCGGCGGCTGTACCAGATTGAGTTTTTCCACCAGTTGCTGGAAACGTTCGCGGTCTTCAGCCAGATCGATCGAATCGGGAGAGGTGCCGATGATTGGCGCACCTGCCGCCTCCAGCGCACGCGCCAGCTTCAGCGGCGTCTGGCCGCCATACTGGACGATCACGCCGACCGGCTTTTCGAGGTCGATGATCTCGAGCACGTCTTCCAGCGTCAGCGGCTCGAAATAAAGTCGGTCCGAAATATCAAAATCGGTGGAGACAGTCTCCGGATTGCAGTTGACCATGATGGTTTCGTAACCGTCCTCGCGCAGGGCGAGCGCGGCGTGTACGCAGCAGTAGTCGAACTCGATGCCCTGGCCGATGCGGTTCGGACCGCCACCGAGAACCATGATCTTGTTGCGGTTGGTGGGTTCTGCTTCGCACTCGTCCTCGTAGGTCGAATACAGATAGGCGGTGTTGGTGGCAAATTCGGCTGCGCACGAGTCCACGCGCTTGTATACCGGGCGCACGTCGAAGGCGCGGCGCAGGGCGCGGACCGCCGACTCGTCGGTGCCGGTCAGCTGGGCAAGGCGAATATCGGAAAAGCCCTTGCGCTTGAGTTGGCGCAGACGCTTGCCATCCAGCGCAGCCAACCCGTCGTGGTGCACATCCTTTTCCATCGACACCAGTTCTTCGATCTGGTCGAGGAACCACGGGTCGATGAAACTGAGATTGAACACGTCCTCCACGCTCATGCCTGCGCGGAAGGCTTCCGCCACCTGGAACAAGCGCTCGGGGCCAGGCTCCTGCAAATCGCGCCGGATCTTCAGCAGGCCGTCCTCGCCCTGTCCCGCATTGCCGGTGGGATCGAGGCCGCACTTGCCGATTTCCAGGCCACGCAAGGCTTTTTGCAGCGATTCCTGGAAGGTCCGGCCCATCGCCATCACTTCGCCCACCGATTTCATCTGCGTGGTCAGTCGGGCATCGGCAGAGGGAAATTTCTCGAAGGCGAAGCGTGGAATCTTGGTCACCACGTAATCGATGGTGGGCTCGAACGACGCCGGCGTCTTGCCACCGGTGATCTCGTTGCGCAACTCGTCCAGCGTGTACCCCACGGCCAGCTTGGCGGCGACCTTGGCGATCGGGAAGCCGGTCGCCTTGGACGCCAGCGCCGAGGATCGCGACACCCGCGGGTTCATCTCGATGACAACGACGCGGCCGTCCTGCGCATTGATGCCGAACTGCACGTTGGAGCCGCCGGTATCCACGCCGATCTTGCGCAGAACCTTGATGGACGCATCGCGCAGGCGCTGGTATTCCTTGTCAGTCAGGGTCTGGGCGGGCGCCACGGTGATCGAATCGCCGGTATGCACACCCATCGGGTCGAGGTTCTCGATCGAGCAGACGATGATGCAGTTGTCGGCGCTGTCGCGCACCACCTCCATTTCGAATTCCTTCCAGCCCAGCACCGATTCCTCGATCAGCACTTCACCGGTGGGCGACAGGTCGAGGCCACGGTTGGTGATCTCGATCAGCTCCTCACGGTTGTAGGCGATGCCGCCGCCGGACCCGCCCAGCGTGAAGCTGGGCCGGATGATGGTCGGATAACCGACGCGCGTCTGGATTTCCAGCGCCTGTTCCAACGACTTGGCGACTTCCGCCTTCGGGCATTCCAGGCCGATTTCAGCCATCGCCACGCGGAACAGTTCGCGGTCCTCAGCCATCCGGATCGCATCGCGCGAGGCGCCGATCAGCTCGACGCCGTACTGCTCCAGCACGCCATGGTCGGCAAGCTCGAGCGCGCAATTCAACGCGGTCTGCCCGCCCATGGTCGGCAG
>JBBRXD010000246.1:0-3762 GCA_038248775.1 Lysobacterales bacterium
CAACGCGATCGGCACGGTGTGGTGCCACTGCACTATCAGGAAAAGCGCGACGGTGACTGCAAGCTTGTCAGCGACGGGATCCAGGAAGGCGCCGAAGGCCGAATACATCTGGTAGCGACGGGCGATCCAGCCATCCAGGATATCGGTGAGCGCGCCCAGCACGAACACTGCACAGGCAAGCACGTTGCTCCAGGGATTGGCCCAGTAGAAACAGAACACCAGCACCGGGACGAGCACGATGCGAAACAGCGTCAGCATCGTCGGGATCGTCAGGGTCACGGGCTCTCCGGGGCCGGGCTGGCAGGGGTTTCCAGCCCGTGTAGTGAAGCATAGATGCGGGCTGCGAGGGCAGCGCTGACCCCTTCGACGCGCGCAATCTCCTCGGCACCAGCCTCCTTGAGGCCGGCCAGGCCGCCAAAATGCTTGAGCAGGCTCGCGCGCCTGCGTGGTCCAATGCCGGCGATGTCTTCCAGGCGACTGGTCTCGCGCGTCTTCTGCCGCCGACCACGGTGGCCGGTGATGGCGAAGCGATGCGCTTCGTCACGTACCTGCTGGATCAACTGCAACCCGGGCGACTCCACGCCAGGCCGGATCTCGCGGCCGTCAGGAAAAACCAGGGCTTCGTGACCCGGGCGCCGCTCCTCGCCCTTGGCGACGCCGACCATGGTCACGCCGGCCAGGCCGAGTTCGCCAACCACGTCCCGGGCCTGCGCAAGCTGCCCTGCACCACCGTCTATCAGCAGCAGGTCCGGCAGCACGCCGTCCTCGATGGCGCGGCGGAAGCGTCGCTCAAGCGCCTGGCGCATGGCCGCGTAGTCATCGCCTGGCGTAATGCCGGCGATGTTGAATCGCCGGTACTGCGCGCGCACGGGACCCTGCGCATCGAACACCACGCAGGACGCGACCGTCGCCTCGCCCATCGTGTGGCTGATATCGAAGCATTCGATTCGTTGCGGCGGCGCCGGCAAGCCGAGCAACTCCTGCAATGACAGCAGGCGCCGATGCTGCGATGCGCTGCTACTGGCCTGCGCCTGCAAGGCATGCTCGGCATTGCTGCGTGCCAAGTCCAGGTAACGGGCGCGTTCGCCGCGCACGCTGGGCTTCATCTCCACCCGGCGGCCTGCCTGATCCGAAAAAACCTTCTCGAACAGCTCGATGTCCGGAATGTCGTGACTCAACACGATTTCCCGTGGCGGCCGTTTTTCCAGGTAGTACTGGCCCACGAAGGCGGCCAGCACTTCTTCCGCCGATTCCGCGCCGTTGAGCCTGGGAAAGAACGGTCGCGTGCCCTGGTTCATGCCATCCCGGAACGAAAGCAGCAGTACGCAGGCCAGCGACGGCGTATAGGCACAGGCGAGTACATCCATTTCAACCTGTTCGCCTTCGACGTACTGACGCGCCTGCACCTTGCGTATTCCGGCGATCGCATCACGCAACAATGCGGCCTGCTCGAATTCAAGGCGCGCGCTGGCAGAGTCCATCGACGTGGTGAGTTCATCCACCAACTCACTGCTGCGCCCTTCCAGGAACAATGCGGCGCGACCCACGCTGGCGTCGTAGTCGCGGGTTGCGATCAGGCCGACGCAGGGTGCGCTGCAACGACCGATCTGATGCTGCAGACAGGGTCGGCTGCGATTGCGGAACACGCTATCCTCGCAGGTACGCAGCTTGAAGATCTTCTGCATGAGGTCCATCGTCTCGCGCACCGCGCCGGAACCCGGGTACGGGCCGAAATACCTGCCGGGCATGGCGCGCGGACCGCGATGGTAGGCAATGCGCGGCCAGGTTTCGTCGGTCAACAGGATGTACGGGTAACTCTTGTCATCGCGCAGCAGTACGTTGTAGCGCGGCCGCAGTGTCTTGATCAGCTGGTTTTCGAGGATGAGAGCTTCGCTGGCGGTGCGCGTGACGGTGATTTCCACGCGGGCGATCTGCGCGACCATCAGCGCAATCCGTCGGGACGGCTGGTCGGCGCGGAAATAGTTGGCCACCCGCTTCTTGAGCGAGGCTGCCTTGCCGACGTACAGCACGCTGCCGTCGACGGCAATCATCCGGTAGACACCCGGCGCGGTGGTGAGTTCGCACACGAACTCCTTGCCGTCGAACATGAAATCATTATCGGGCAAGGCTGGCTGCCAGTGCATTTTCAACGGCCTGGAAAAAACCCTCGGTTAGCCGGGCATCGACCGGTACTGCCCAGGCATCGGGCAAGCGCAGGCTCCGGCATTTCACCGCGTCCTTCTCAGTCATCAGCACCGGGCCTTCCATGCCGGCGAAGTCACTGGCGACGAAGGCATGGTGGTCTTCAAACGCATGCTGCACCGTTGCCAGCCCCAGTGTTCCCAGTGCGTCGAAGAACCGATTCGGATTGCCGATGGCCGCCACGGCATGCACGGGGCCGGGCAGGAAGTCGCGAAGCGAGCGCCTTGCCGGTGTTTCAGCCACTGCGAGCGCGATGTCGTTGCCGCTGATCGCCACGGCATCCGACAACTGTAATTGCATGGACCAGCTATCCGTTTCTGTACCCTGCCCGTTCACCACCTGGAAGTCGCATGGCCTGGGTACCTCGCGCAATGGGCCGGCAGGAATCAACAGCCCGTTACCGTAGCGGCGGCTGGCGTCCACCACTTCTATCTCCAGGTCCCGGGGGAGCCCCCGATGTTGCAAGCCGTCATCGGCAATCAGGATATCGCAACCTTCGGCGATGGCTGCGCGGGCAGCGGCGAGTCGATCGGCGTCAACCAGCACGGGGAGTCCGGTGCGTTCGAACATCAGGCGCGGCTCATCGCCGCATTCGGCTGCAGTAGTCGTGGCCGTAACGCGTACAGGCAGCCGTGACTTGCGTCCGTGGCCGCGGCTGATGATGCCCGGGCAGCGTCCCCGGCTTTGGAAGTACTGCGCGAGTGCAATGGTCAGGGGCGTCTTTCCAGTGCCGCCGGCAGTGAAATTTCCGACCACGATGACGGGTATCGGAAGCGGCAACGGGAGATCGGCACGCAGGCGCCTCGAGCTGATGACCCGGTAGATTCCGGCAAGCGCACGAAGTCCCGGACCGGGATCAATGCCGCCGTACCAGCGTTGCGCCAGCCAGCGCTCGATGGAAGCTTTCACCCGCGCTCCGCCTCCTCGCGGAACTGCATCCTGTGCAGATGCGAATACAGGCCGCCCTGCGCCAGCAATTGTGCGTGGGTCCCCTGCTCCACCAACCGTCCCTGGTCGAGCACCAGCACCTGGTCGGCGTGTTCAATGGTGGACAGGCGATGGGCGATGACCAACGTGGTGCGATCGGGAATCAAATGGTTCAGCGCATCCTGCACGAGGCGTTCGGATTCGTTGTCGAGCGCGGCGGTCGCTTCATCCAGGATCAGGATGGGGGCATTCTTGAGCATGGCCCGCGCGATGGCTACGCGCTGCCTTTGGCCACCCGACAACAGGGTTCCGTTCTCACCGATCGGTGTGGCCATGGCCTGCGGTAGCCGGTTGATGAATTCGCTGGCATTGGCGGCGTCGGCGGCGCCTTGGATGGCGGCTTGGTCGGAGCGATCCTGGCCGTAGGAAATATTGTCGGCGATGGTTCCGTCGAACAACATCACCTGCTGCCCGACCAGGGCGATCTGGCGGCGCAAGTCTTCCAATCGATAGTCGGATATCGGTCTGCCATCAAGCAGCACTTGGCCTGCACTGGGCTCATAGAACCTTGGCAGCATTCGGATCAACGTGGACTTGCCGCTGCCCGAACGGCCGACGATCGCGGTAACCGTG
>JBBRXD010000247.1:0-3760 GCA_038248775.1 Lysobacterales bacterium
CAGGGCGCGGCCGGATCGTAAAAATGAGCCGCGATTGTACCCCATGCCCCTGTGGGAGCGACCTTGGCCTGTGGGAGCGACCTTGGCCTGTGGGAGCGACCTTGGCCGCGATGCTCCTTTCCCTGAAAGCATCGCGGCCAAGGCCGCTACCACAGGCGGCTTATTTCGGCAGCTTCAGGAAGCCGCGGCCGCTGACCATCCGGAACGGGATCGACACCAGGCGCATGCCGCTGTTTATCTGCAGCACGAAGTGCAGGTGCGGGCCGCTGGAGTAGCCGGTGTTGCCGCTGATGCCGATCCGCTGGCCCAGGCCGACTTTCTGGCCGACGCGCACATAGACGCCGTTTTCCTTGAGATGCGCGTAAACGCCCATGCTGCCGTCGCTGTGCAGGATGCGCACGAGGTTGGCGCGCTCGGAAAATTTCTTGGCGTCAAGGCCACTCTTGTCGAACGCCGATTCGACCTGCATCACCACGCCGCCGCGGGCGGCCAGGATGGGCGTGTTCTCGTCGATGATCAGGTCGACGGCGTAGCGGTTTTGCTCGTCGTTATGCGAAAACCCGCCGTCGAATCCCTGGCCTTGGCGCCAGCCGCTGTCATCGGCCATGGGCAGGGAGTAGACGGTTTCATCGGGAATCGCATGCGGATCGCCCGGGGTGATGTTCAGGCCCAGGCGGTAGCTCGATTGGCCAGCGCCATACTGGATGCGGCTCACCAGCACGCGCTGGCGTGCCGGCAGCAAGGTCCGAACCGGCAGCGGCGGCAGCGAGTGCACGTCGGACGCTTGGCTCAGGTCGAGCTTTATCTCAAGCGGACCGGCCAGGCGGTTGCTCACGTACACGTCGGCACCGTCGCCATTGGGCACCTGTTCCAGGTCGGCGATGGCACTTGGGTCGAGCATGCGCTCGGGCACGTTCAGCCGTTGCGCGTCGGGCGGCGCGTTGTCGCCGTAATGCACGCGTCCGTCCTTGTCCACCCAGCGATACACGCCGGACTTGGACACGGCAGGCAGGGGCGGCAGAACCAGGCCAAGGCAGACCAGGGCGAGCAGGGCGAATCGGGGCAGGCGGGGGGGCATGGGCCGATTATGCGGCAAGCCCTTGTCGTGTCGAGGAAGTCGGTCTGGCCCAGGTCACATATCGCTTCATCGCGATAGAGGTATTGACATCCGGGCCAGGGCTGCGTAACTTGGATCTCGAACACCCATCAAGACCGGCAGAGGGAATGGCCCGATGACGCCGGGGCAACCGCGCAGACCCGCCCACAAGGCGAGTCGGCGCAAAGGTGCCAATTCCTTCGGAGGACGCAAGTCCACCGGCAGATGGGTCGCACGCGTTGGGCGTTTTTGCCCGGCAGGCGATCCGTACCGTCGATCCGCAGGCATTCGATGGATTGACCGGAGCCTGCAATGAGCCTGACCGACACCTCGCCCGAATCCGCCACCGCCACCGACGGCTTCAGTCCGGATGCGGCCGCGATCAGGCTGCAGCCCGACCGTCGCCAACTTTCCGGTCGCGGCGCCTTCAACACCACGTTGCAGTTGCGCCACGCGGGACCGCGCAACCTGCGGCTTTCCTACGAGTGGCAGGGCCCGGCCGACGCGCCGGTGTTGCTGGTGGCCGGTGGCATCTCCGCGCATCGCCATGTCACCGCCAGCGCCGACTGTCCCGAGCCCGGCTGGTGGCCGCAGCAGGCGGGCGCGGGCCGGGCACTCGATACCTCGCGCTTCCGGGTCCTTGCCATCAACTGGATTGGCGCCGACGGCACGCTGGATGCGCCGATCGACAGCAGCGACCAGGCCGATGCCATCGCCGCAGTGCTCGCACACCTGGACATCGCCAAGCTCGCGGCCTTCATCGGTTGCAGCTACGGCGCGATGGTCGGCCTGCAATTCGCGGCGCGGCATCCTTCGCGGGTCGGCCACTTGCTGGCGATCAGCGGCGGCGATCGCGCGCATCCGTATTCCAGCGCGTGGCGCGGCCTGCAGCGCCGCGTGGCGCGCCTGGGCGCCAGCGAAGGCGGCTGCCGCGAGGCGCTGTCGCTCGCGCGGCAACTGGCCATGCTCAGCTACCGTACGCCGGAAGAATTTGCCGAGCGATTTGCTGCGCCGGTGCAATGGCTCGATGGCAATGCCCGTTTCGCCTCGGAAGATTACCTGGATGCTTGTGGATCGAGCTACGTTGCGCGCACGCCACTGACCGCCTTCCTGCGCCTGTCCGAATCCATTGATGTGCACGTCATCGCCCCGGAATCGGTCGTTGTACCGACCACGCTGGTGGCGATTGAGGAAGACCGCCTGGTGCCGCGCCACACCCTGGTGGAACTCGCCGAACGCTTGCCCGTGCTGCGTCGCTTGCACCTGCTGCGCTCGCGTTATGGCCACGATGCCTTCCTGAAGGAAGAAGACGCCATCGGGGACATCATCCGCACCGCGCTCGATGATGCGTTGGCAGCGTCAGGAGTATCGGCATGAGCCACGGCGCATCCAATGCGGACCTTCCGTTCTCGCCCGCCACGCTGGCCGTGCGCGCCGGCATCGATTGCGATACCGCGCATGGCGCGGTAGTCCCGCCGATCGTGCTGTCGAGCAATTTCAGCTTCGTTGGCTTTGACCAGAAACGGCAGTATGACTACACGCGCAGCGGCAACCCCACGCGTGACCAACTGGCAGACGCGCTGTCCGACCTCGAGGGAGGCGTCGGTGGCGTAGTCACCGCCACCGGCATGGCCGCCATCACGCTGGTGCTTGCCGCCTTGCTCGAGCCCGGCGATACACTGGTGGTGCCGCACGATTGTTACGGCGGCAGCTGGCGCCTGTTCAATGCACTGGCGCGCAAGAATCATTTCAACCTGGTCACCGCCAACTTCACTGATCCGCGATCGTTGTCTGCGGCGCTGGCGCAATCGCCCAAGCTGGTCTGGATTGAAACGCCGTCCAATCCGCTGCTGCGCATCACCGACATCCGCTTCGTCGCCGAAGCCGCGCATCGTGCCGGTGCGCTGGTGCTGGCCGACAACACCTTCCTGTCGCCGGCCCTGCAACGCCCGATCGAACTCGGCGCCGACCTGGTGCTGCACTCGACCACCAAGTACATCAACGGCCATAGCGACGTCGTCGGCGGCGCAGTGGTTGCGAACGATCGCGCCACGCTCGACACGCTTGCCTGGTGGGCCAATGCCCTCGGCCTGACCGGCAGCCCCTTCGACAGCTTCCTGACCCTGCGCGGCCTGCGCACCCTGGACGCCCGCCTGCGCGTGCACCAGGAAAACGCCGAAGCCCTCGCGCAACTTTTGTCGACCCATGACGCCATCGCGGCGGTGCACTACCCGGGGCTGCCCTCGCACCCCGGCCACGCCTTGGCCGCGCGCCAGCAAAAAGGCTTCGGTGCGATGCTCAGCATTGATCTGGCCGGCGGCCTGCCCGCGGTGCGCGCCTTCCTTGACGGCCTGCGCTGTTTCACCTTGGCCGAATCGCTGGGCGGTGTAGAAAGCCTGATCGCCCACCCAGCCACGATGACCCACGCCTCGATGTCCGCCGAAGCTCGCGCGCACGCCGGCATTGGCGACGGCCTGCTGCGCATCTCGGTCGGCATCGAAGCCCTGGAAGACCTGGTGTCCGACGTTCGCGCGGCGCTCGAACGGGCCAGCGCGGTGACCGTGCCTTGTGGGAGCGGCCTTGGCCGCGGTGAATCTGGCGCGGTTTGAGAAACGCGGCCAAGGCCGCTCCCACAAAGGCCGCTCCCACAAAGGCCGCTCCCAC
>JBBRXD010000248.1:0-3755 GCA_038248775.1 Lysobacterales bacterium
CCATCGCGAACAACCGCTGATACTGCCTGACGAGCGCGTTTTTCGGCGCGGTCAGGATTTCCATCAGCGCGGCTTCGTCGAGGTCTTCGAGCGTTGCAATCACCGGCAGACGGCCGATGAATTCGGGAATGAGGCCGAACTTGAGGAGATCCTCGGGCTCGACGCCGCGGAACAGCTCACCGGTCTTGCGGTCTTCCGGCGAGGCCACGGTGGCGCCGAAGCCGATCGACGTCTTGCGGCCGCGATCCGAGATGATCCGCTCGAGGCCGGAGAAGGCGCCGCCGCAGATGAACAGGATGTTGGTCGTGTCGACCTGCAGGAATTCCTGCTGCGGATGCTTGCGACCGCCCTGCGGCGGAACCGAGGCGGTGGTGCCTTCCATCAGCTTGAGCAATGCTTGCTGCACACCTTCGCCAGACACGTCGCGCGTGATGGACGGGTTTTCGGACTTGCGCGAGATCTTGTCGATTTCATCGATGTAGACAATGCCGCTCTGCGCTTTTTCGACGTCGTAATCGCATTTCTGCAGCAGCTTCTGGATGATGTTTTCCACGTCCTCGCCCACGTAACCGGCTTCAGTCAGCGTGGTGGCGTCGGCGATGGTGAACGGCACGTTGAGCATGCGCGCCAGCGTCTCGGCCAGCAGGGTCTTGCCCGAACCGGTCGGGCCGATCAGCAGGATGTTGGACTTCGACAATTCGATGTCGTCGTTCTTGAGCCGCGACTCAATGCGCTTGTAGTGATTGTACACAGCCACCGACAGCGTCTTCTTGGCGCGCGGCTGGCCGATCACGTACTGGTCGAGCACTTCCAGGATTTCGCGTGGCTTGGGCAGGTGGCTACGGGCAGCGTGGGCCTTTTCCTCCAGCTCTTCACGGATGATGTCGTTGCACAGCTCGACGCATTCATCGCAGATGAACACGCTGGGGCCGGCAATGAGTTTCCGGACCTCATGCTGGCTCTTGCCGCAGAAGGAGCAGTAAAGGATCTTGCTGCTGTCGCCGGAACGGCTGAGACGGTCGTCGGTCATGCTTCTTGCCCTGCCTTGTAGGGGCGAAAAACGGCTTCAAAATCGAGAATAGCACAGGCTGCGACGGGTACCCGTGGGCCGCCCGTGAAGGCGGCCCCGGTTTCCGGCAGCGGGTGCGGGTGCGGCGGGCGCGGCTTCAACCCGGTTGGACGCTGTCTTCCTGCCGGCGGTCAAGCACAGAATCCACCACGCCATAGGCCTTGGCCTCTTCGGCGTTCATGAAGTAGTCGCGTTCGACGTCGGCGGCGATCTTTTCGATCGGCTGCCCGGTGTTGGCGGCCAGTTCCTGGTTCAGGCGTTCCCGCAGATACAGGATTTCCTTGGCCTGGATGGCGATGTCGCTTGCCTGGCCTTGGGTACCGCCCGAGGGCTGGTGGATCATGACGCGGGAATTGGGAAGGATGTAGCGCTTGCCCTTGGCGCCGGCGGCGAGCAGGAACGAGCCCATGCTTGCCGCTTGCCCAACGCAGATGGTGCTGACGTCGGGTTTGATGAAGCGCATGGTGTCGTAGATGGCGAGTCCCGCCGTAACAATCCCACCCGGCGAGTTGATGTAGAGGCTTATGTCCTTCTCGGGATTGTCGGCTTCCAGGAACAGCAACTGGGCCACGATCACGTTGGCCACGTAGTCGTCCACGCCACCCACCAGGAAGATCACACGTTCCTTCAACAGGCGTGAGTAGATGTCGAACGCGCGTTCGCCACGGCTGGTCTGTTCGACCACCATCGGCACCAGGTTCAGGCCCTTCACTTCTTGCATGCCACTCTCCGTGTTTGGCCGGGCGAGGCTCAGGCTACTGGGCGCATCACGTCGGCGAAGCTCATCGACTGCTCGGTGGCGTTGGCTCGCTCGGCGATCCAGTCGATCACCTGCTCTTCCATCACCCTGTTCTGCAGGTTACGCATCAGATTGGGGTCGTTGCGATAGAGTTCAATGACCTGGCCCGGATCTTCGTAGGTCGAGGCGATCAGCTGCATGGTCTCGCGTACGCGCGCCGGGTCCAGCGACAGCTGGTTCTGGCGGGCGATCTCGCCGACCAGCAGGCCCGCGGCCACGCGCTGACGCGCGGCATTCATGAACGGAACCGGCGAATCGGTGACATTGGCCTGGCCCTGCTGGCGCGCGGTTTCCGCCGTGCTCAACGCCAGCGAGCGAGCTTCCACCTCGACCAGGCGCGGCGGCAATTCAACATGCGCATAGGCAGCGACCAGCTTCTGCGCCACTTCAGCGCGCAGGCGGTTCATCAGGGTGCCTTTGAGCTCGCGCTCGAGGTTGGCCCGGACTTCCTTGCGGAAGACTTCCAGCTTGCCGCTGCGCACACCGAAGCTCTTGATGAAGGCTTCGTCAAGTTCCGGAACGAAGGACTCGGCAACCTGGCCGGCCTTCAGCACAACCGTGGCGGTCTGCCCGGCCATGTTCGGCATGCGCCAGTTGGCCGGGAAGCTCACTTCCACTTCGCGTTCTTCGCCGGCGCTGATGCCGACGAGCTGTGCTTCGAGTTCGGGCAGCATGCCGTTGGATCCGATGACGGTGGCGCCTTGTTCGGTTCCTTCGGCGGGCACTCGTTCATTGGCCAGGCGCGCGTGGGTTTCCACGCGGACCAGGTCGCCAGCCTGCGCGGCGCGGCTGACCGGATGCCAGGCCTGGCGCTGCTGGCGCAGGGTTTCCAACATCGCGTCGATGTCGGAATCCTCGACGTGCGCGGCCACTCGGTCGAAGCTGAGCGCGGTCACGTCGATCGGGCCGAAGTCGGGTACTACTTCGAAGGTGGCGATGTAGCGGATGGCGCCGTCGTCACCCTTGGGTTCATTGCGGATGTCGGGGTTGCCCGCCGGCTGCAGTTTTTCCTGGCGTACGGCTTCGTCGAAACTCTGGCGGATCAATTCGCCCAAGGCTTCTTCGCGAACCTGCGGGCCGTAACGCTGCTCGATGACCTTGGTCGGGATACGTCCCGGGCGGAAGCCCTTGAGCTTGGCGGTGCGGGCGATTTCCTGCAGGCGCTGGCCCACCACGCCATCCAGGCGCTCGGCAGGCAGGCTGACCGTCAGGCGGCGTTCGAGGGAAGCGGTGTTCTCAAGTGAAACTTGCATGTGTACTCCAGCCTCGCGCCATTCTACGGCGCCATAAAAAGAAAAAACCCATGGATCCGGCTCGTCCCCCGCAGCCAACGGATGGTGCGAAAGGAGAGACTCGAACTCTCACGGGTTTCCCCACAGGAACCTAAATCCTGGGCGTCTACCAATTCCGCCACTTTCGCATTGCCATGCGGGTACCGGTCAGTCAGGAAAGGCTGGTGGGCCGTGAAGGATTCGAACCTTCGACCTATTGATTAAGAGTCAACTGCTCTACCAACTGAGCTAACGGCCCAAAACCTTTTCCTGCCGGTACGGCAGCCGACGCGGCATTATGCCGTATCCGGAGACTGGGGTGGAAGACGGGGTTCGAACCCGCGACCCTCGGAATCACAATCCGATGCTCTAACCGACTGAGCTACATCCACCATTTGAAGCGAAACTGGCGCGCCCGGAGGGACTCGAACCCCCAACCTACGGAGTAGAAGTCCGATGCTCTATCCAGTTGAGCTACGGGCGCCCTGACTGGAATTGTGCACTGAAACCGCTGATCGCGACATCCGGAACGCTGGAACTGGTCGGGGTAGAGGGATTCGAACTCTCGACATCCTGCTCCCAAAGCAGGCGCGCTACCAGGCTGCGCTATACCCCG
>JBBRXD010000249.1:0-3742 GCA_038248775.1 Lysobacterales bacterium
GCCGGTGGTGTCGACGCCGAAGCTGACAGGGGCGGGGCAGCCGGATTGAGCGGTCATGATGGTGGAGGCCTGCCAGCCGCCCAGGAGGAAGCCGGCGACGCCGTGGTTGGTCTTGAAAAACGGGATGTCGTAGATGACGGTTCCCACCAGGCGCTGGCTGAGGTCGAAGCCGGAGACGGAGCGCTCGGCTCTGAGCTGGTTGATGTCCTGAATGTCGCCAATGAAGGAGCCGCCGCCGACCTGGCCGCCGATATCGAGCGGGCCGGAGATCGACTTGGCCCAGGTGTAGGCGCCGAGGAAGGTGAGACCGTTGCGCGAGCGCCGCTCGCCCTTCACCTGTAGGGCATGGTAGATAGAGTTGCCGATAGATTTATCGGAGCGCACGCTGCGCTGATAGGCCTGGTTGGGCCGGCGGGGGTTGAGCGAGGCGAGGCCGGGCGTGCGCGGTTCGGCCAGCGTTTGGGGGCGGTTGAGATCCTGGAAGGTGACGATCAGGCGGGTGCCCTTGGAGCCGGCGTAGCCGACGTCTAGCACGACGCTGCCAGGGAGCTTCTTCTGAATATTGAAGTTCCATTGCTGGATGTAGCTGTCGCGCAGGATTTGATCGTTGCTGACGGCGAAGTTGAGCGCGCCGGAAGTGACTGCGCCGGCGAAGGGATCGCTGAAGAAGACGTTCGGCTTGCCGGTGATGTTGCCGACGATGGTGGCGCCCGCGGTGGCCTGGGCGCCCTCCGCCATCGCGAAGATGGCATTGGAGATCTGCGGGGTGTAGTAGATGCCGTAGCCGCCGCGGAGGACGGCGTCAGTGACGAGCTTGGGGCTGTGGGCGAAGCCGATGCGCGGGCCGAAGTTGTTGCGGTCCGGCCCGATCAGGCCACGGCCGTAGCGGGAGGTCTTGGGATCGGTGATGCCGGCGACGATGTAGCCGTTCTGTTCCACGTTGACCATCTTGTCGTCCGACTGCTTGTAGGGCTGGAAGTAGTCGTAGCGAAGCCCGAGGTTCAGAGTCAGGTTGGATGTCGCCTTCCAATCGTCGTTCAGGAAGTAGCTCTGCCAGAGATTCTTCAGGTCCGTGGAGGTGTGGGCGGGATTGACGCTGTCGTTGCGGATGTAGCCGAGCAGGAAATCGGCCAAAGCGCTGCCCGTATAAGTACCGTCGAAGTTGAAGGAACGGCGAGGGGCGCGGGCTTGTTCGAAGGTGACGCTGCGGACGGAGAGGTCGGCTCCGGCCTTGACGAAGTGCTTGCCGCGCTGCCAGGAAAGCGTGCCGGTGAATGGCATATAGCCGTTGGAGCGGTCGCGGGGGCCAATCTGCCGCTGGATGCCGTACATGCTATAGCCGCCGCCGGGGCCGCTGATGGAGATAGTAGGAGGGCCGTACTCCCTCCGCAAAGCCGTAACCGGGTGGCGGCGACCTTGCGGATGGCTGCGTCTTCGCTACTGCACAGCGACAGTTACCTGGGTGCGCGCTACCGGAATCTCCGCGCAAGACTTGGCGCCCCCAAAGCAATCAAAGCGATGGCCCGCTACCTGGCCTGCATCATCTACCGCCTATTCACCAAGGGTCAAGCATTGTTAGATCGCGGAGCCGAGCAGTTCGAGCAGAACCGCCAGACGCGGGACCTGGCCCGACTTCAGGCTCAGGCCAGCTCACGGGGATTGCGTCTCGTTCCCGCCACGGATTGAATCGCATGAAACATCAACACTACCAGCCGAACCTGGAGTGAGTTTCTGGAGAGTGAAAGCCGCAAGGCTTAACCGCCGCGGCTCTGTTCCCAGTGATCCTCGAAGCGACCGTCGAAGCGGGAACAACGCAGGGCAATGATTTCGTTGGCGCCGCGAACGGTCCAGAACATTCCCGATCGCTTGAGTCTTGAACCGATGACGGCTTTGCAGCCAGCCTCAACCACACCGGAGCCGACGAAGAGTCCTTGAGCGCGGAACGCCGGATAGCGCATTCGGTCTGCATTGGTTTCGAAGTACTCCGCTTGTTTCAGAATTTGCTCCGCCAGAGCGGGCTGAACGACGATCTGTTCGGCTGCCATCTCCCGCAGGCGGGCAACCAGAGTTTTGATTTCGCCATTATCCAGTAAGTCCTTCAGCGGGTCGCCGCACAGTTTTTTGGCCGCAGCATCGTTGGGAAACAGCCAGGCTGCGATTTCCCACAAGTGCGCTCGGGCGTGATAGAGATCCACGATCTGGACGGCGCCGGGCAAATGCTGATCGGCCAAATTCCAGATCCAGATGGCCCCTCGCCGATGACTACCTGGATTTTGGCCCATTCCCAACCTCGTCGCCAGGCCTCGGTATAGATACGGAAGCCGTATCTCCTCAGGGAGGCATCACTTTGAAGCCACTACCAGATCGCACTGTTCCCATCAAGTGAAGTGAAATAGATTTTGATTTTCCGCTGGACTCGGACCAAAGTCATGCCGTACCATCTGAACGATGACAGGCTCCATGGTGGTACAAGGGCGGGATCTGAGCGCCAAGGACATTGGCCGGATTCAAGGACTTCTGGCCGAACATCCCGAGTGGGGCAGAACGCGGCTGAGCGAAGAACTTTGCCGCCTGTGGGACTGGCGCAATGCACAGGGCCGGCCCAAGGATATGGCGGCGCGCACACTTCTGCTTAAACTGGAACGCGCCGGCCACATCCTACTACCACCCCGTCAGCGGCCCTCGTCCAACGAGCTCCGAAATCGCAGCGTGCCAATGGTTGCACCTGCATCCGAACCGATCCACGGCGTATTGTGCGAGCTGCAGCCTTTGTCTGTGAGCGTCGTCGCGCAGGCATCGGACGACATGCAGCTGTTCAACGGCTTGCTCGCTGGCCACCACTACCTTGGCCATCGCAACACGGTAGGCGAGAACCTGCGGTATCTGGTCCGCGACCGTATGAACCAGCCGGTGGCGTGCGCGCTATTCGGCTCGGCGGCGTGGAAGTGCGCGGACCGTGACGCCTATGTCGGATGGGATCGCATCACGCGGGAGCGCAACCTGCAACGATTAACCAACAACACACGCTTTCTCATCCTGCCCTGGGTCGTAGTTCCGCATCTGGCAAGCCATGTGCTTGGCCTGATCGCCCGCCGCATTCGAGTCGACTGGCAAGCCAAGTACGGGCATCCCGTCTATGCGTTGGAGACATTCGTGGACCGTGATCGCTTCCAGGGCACCTGCTATCGGGCGGCCAACTGGCTGCGGCTCGGTGCGACTCAGGGGCGCACGCGCAACGACCGCGAGCACAGCATCCGCGCGGCGGTCAAAGATATGTATCTCTATCCGCTCGTCGCGGACTTCCGCCAGAGATTGTGCGCATGATGACCCGGGAAGAGGCGCAGGCGATCTATGAAGCTGGGCCGGTGACCGCGGTGCGGGTGTTGCTGGAGATGGATGCGCGCATCCAGGCCAGCGAACCAGGCCAGCGATCCAGGCTAGCGATCCAGGCCAGCGAACAGCGCGTGCGGCATCTGGAAGAGTCTTTGGCGAAGGATTCACACAATAGCAGCAAGCCGCCGTCCTCCGATGGCTTGAACAAACCCAAGCCCAAGAGCTTGCGCTCGCCCAGCGGGCGGTCCACAGGCGGCCAGCCCGGACATTCGGGACAGACCTTGCGCATGGTGGAGAAGCCTGATTTCAGGGTGTCCCATCAGGTGAACCAGTGCGCAGCCTGCGGGTGTCCCTTGACCGGACAGGCCCCGGACCGCATCGAACGCCGCCAAGTCTTCGATTTGCCCGA
>JBBRXD010000250.1:0-3739 GCA_038248775.1 Lysobacterales bacterium
CAAGACGTCGCTCGGCCCGGGTTCGCTGGTGGTCACCGATTACCTGGTCAAGGCCGGTTTGCTCGACGACCTTGAGAAACTCGGCTTCTATGTCGTCGGCTACGGCTGCACGACCTGCATCGGCAATTCCGGCCCGCTGCCGGAGGAAGTGTCGCGCGGCATCGCCGAATGCGACCTGGTGGTGGCCTCGGTTTTGTCGGGCAACCGCAACTTCGAAGGCCGCGTGCACTCCGAAGTGAAGATGAATTACCTGGCTTCGCCACCGCTGGTCGTCGCCTACGCGCTGGCGGGTACCGTGGACATCGACCTGTCGAAGGATCCGCTGGGTACCGATGCCAGCGGCGCGCCGGTCTACCTGCGCGACATCTGGCCCTCGAACAAGGAAATCGGCGACCTGATCGCCCGCACCGTCGGCCCGGAAATGTTCAAGCACAACTACGCGAACGTCTTCGCGGGCGACTCGCGCTGGAACCAGATCGAATCGCCGGACGGCGCGGCTTTTGCCTGGGACGAAGCTTCGACCTACATCAAGAACCCGCCCTACTTCGATGGCATGCGGATGGACATCGGCAGCATCCAGGACATCCACGGCGCCCGCCTGCTCGGCGTGTTCGGCGACTCCATCACCACCGACCACATCTCCCCGGCCGGCAACATCAAGGCCAATTCACCGGCAGGACGTTTCCTGCAATCGCGTGGCGTGGCGCCGACCGACTTCAATTCGTACGGTTCGCGCCGCGGCAACGATGACGTGATGGTTCGCGGCACCTTTGCCAACATCCGCATCAAGAACCTGATGCTGGGCGGTGAGGAAGGCGGCAACACGCTGCACTATCCGTCCGGCGACAAGCTGGCAATCTACGACGCCGCCATGCGCTACAAGGCCGACGGCGTGCCGCTGGTGGTTCTTGCCGGCAAGGAGTACGGCACCGGCTCGTCGCGCGACTGGGCGGCGAAGGGCACCATGCTGTTGGGCGTGAAGGCCGTGGTCGCAGAAAGCTTCGAGCGCATCCATCGCTCCAACCTGGTCGGCATGGGCGTGTTGCCCCTGCAGTTCATGGATGGCCAGAATGCGCTGTCGCTCGGGCTGACCGGCGACGAGACGATCTCGATCACCGGCCTGCGTGACGGTGCCGGACGGATCGCGGATGTAGTCGCTACGGCGTCAGACGGCAGCACCAGGCAGTTCAGGGCGCAGGTATTGCTGATGACGCCGAAGGAAGTGGAGTACTTCCGCCACGGCGGCATCCTGCACTACGTGCTGCGCCAGCTGGCTACCCGCAAGGCGGCCTGATCGCTAGAGCTGCGGCTTCCACTTCGCCGAAATCAGCTTCCACTCGCCGTCGTCCAGGCGCCAGCCCGTGTCCACGTCATAGACCTGGACACGGCTTGGCAGCAGGCCTTCGCCACCGCTGAGCGCCGCGGTGAACGACACCGTGGCGCGCTGGTCGTAAAGCTTCACCTCCAGTGGGCCCAATTGCACGCCAATGGATTTCGAGCGCATGCCCGTGAAGGTGACGTAACGACGGAACGCCTGCCGGTCCATGCCTTCCGAGCCGGCGAAGTCTTCGGCGATGGGCTCGAACAAGGCATCGTTGTCATGCGCTTCTGCCGCCGTTTCCATGGCTGCGATGGTGTTGCGCAGGGCTTGCTCGGGCGGCTCTTCCCGGCAGCCAGACAGGCCCAGCACCAACGTACCCAAGACCGCCAGCAACAAGCCCTTCGCGGCTTGTCCCTGCAGCTTGCCAGCATTTGGAGCCTGTGCTCCAATCGGGTTGAACAGAGGGAATTTTTGCATGAGCATCGAACGACCCTGGCTGGCCAGTTACCCGGCGTACGTGCCGGCTCAGATCAATGTAGACGAATTCCCGTCCATCGTCTCGGTGCTCAACCAGGCCTGCGATCGCTTCCGCGGAAATCCTGCCTTCACCAACCTGGGCACGACACTTACCTACGAAGACATCGACCGGCTCAGCACGCGCTTTGCCTGCTACCTGCTTAATGACCTGAAATTGAAGAAGGGCGACCGGGTCGCCCTGATGATGCCCAATATCCTGCAATACCCGATTGCCATCTTCGGCGTATTGCGCGCGGGCCTGACCGTGGTCAATACCAATCCGATGTACACGGCGCGCGAACTCCGCCACCAGCTGAAGGACTCTGGCGCGACTGCCATCGTGGTGCTGGAGATGTTTGCCCACACGCTGGCCGAGGTCATCGACGACACGCCCATCGAACAGGTCATCACGACCTGCATCGGCGACCTGCTCGCTTTCCCCAAGGGCCAGATCGTCAACTTCGTGCTCCGCCACGTGAAGCACGCCATCCCCGAGTATCGCTTGCCGGGCGCGATCTCCTTCAAGCAGGCCCTGGCCCGCGGCGAGGATTCGACCCTGCCGGTGGTGGATATCCGCCACGACGACATTGCCTTCCTGCAATACACCGGCGGCACGACCGGCGTCGCCAAGGGTGCCATGCTCACCCATCGCAACCTGGTCGCGAACATGCAGCAGAGTTCTGCATGGATCAGTAAGGACTGCGTTCCGGGCAAGGAAATAATCATCACCGCCCTGCCGCTGTACCACATCTTTGCGCTGACCTCGAACTGCCTTGTGTTCATGAAGTTCGGCGGGCTCAACGTCCTCATTACCGACCCGCGCAACATGAAGGGTTTCGTAAAGGTGCTCGCGACAAGCCGGTTCACGGCGATCACCGGCGTCAACACCCTCTTCAACAGCCTGCTCAATACGCCGGGTTTTTCGGATATTGATTTTTCAACCGTGCACCTGGCGCTGGGTGGTGGCATGGCCGTGCAGCGTGCGGTGGCCGAACGCTGGAAAGCGGTCACCGGCGTTACCCTGGTCGAGGCCTACGGCCTGACCGAGACGTCCCCGGCCTGCTGCATGAACCCACTCGACCTGCTGGACTTCAACGGGGCTATCGGCTTGCCGATTCCGTCCACCGACTGCTGCCTGAAGGACGAAGAAGGCAACATCCTGGTCCAGGGCGAAGTCGGCGAGCTGTGCGTCAAGGGCCCTCAGGTAATGGCTGGGTATTGGCAGCGACCGGAAGAAACCGCCCAGGTCATGGATGCTGATGGGTGGCTGCACACCGGCGACATGGCCAAGATGGACGCGAAGGGCTTCTTCTACGTGGTGGACCGCAAGAAGGACATGATCCTGGTGTCGGGCTTCAACGTCTACCCGAACGAAATCGAGGATGTCATCGCGATGATGCCGGGCGTGCTCGAGGTCGCGGCCGTCGGTGTTCCCGACGATAAGTCCGGCGAGGCCGTGAAGGTAGTGATCGTGCGCAAGGACCCCGGGCTTACGCCCGAGCAGATAAAGGCCTTCTGCCGCGAAAACCTGACCGGCTACAAGCTGCCCAAGGTGATCGAGTTCAGGGACGAATTGCCGAAGTCCAACGTCGGCAAGATCCTGCGCCGCGAACTGCGGGACGTTCCAAAAACTTCTGTGTGAAAGTCGGCGCCACGGCGCCCGGAGGGCTCCCGGCGCAGGTGTACACTCGGGCCGAACCGCCCCCCGGGCGATGGTTCGCCGATTCCTTCGCAGGAGTACCGCCATGTCTGTCGTCGATCTCGCGTTTGCCTCCGCCTCCGCTCCGCTGGTACGCCTGTCCGGCGAAAACCTCCAGCGCAGCGACTGGTGCTTCATGCACAGTGGCGACCCCACGGCATACCACCCCTGTTTTTCCGAACGCCTGCTCCATGAAATGAAGC
>JBBRXD010000251.1:0-3732 GCA_038248775.1 Lysobacterales bacterium
CCTGGCCGCTGGTTCCAAACGACTGGATGCAATCGCATGAATGATTCCATCAACCACGATGAAAACCAGCTGATCGCCGAACGGCGTTCGAAGCTGAAGACATTGCGCGAGCAAGGCATCGCCTTTCCCAATGACTTCAAGCGTAGCGACTACGCGCAGGACCTGCAGGACCAGTTCGCCGACAAGGACGCATGGACCGCCGAGGCGCTGGAAGCCGACGGCAAGCGCGTGCAGATTGCCGGCCGCCTGATGGCAAAGCGGGTCATGGGCAAGGCCAGTTTTGCCCAGTTGCAGGACATGAGCGGACGCATCCAGTTGTATCTGTCGGCGGCCGACCTGGCTGAATCGTACGACGCCTTCAAGGGTTGGGACGTGGGCGACATCGTCGGCGCTGCCGGTACGCTGACTCGTACCCGCACCGGCGAGTTGTCGGTGAGGGCCAGCCAGTTGCGGCTGCTGACCAAGTCGCTGCGGCCGCTGCCCGACAAGTGGCATGGCCTGTCGGATGTCGAGCAGCGCTACCGCCAGCGCTATGTCGACCTGATCGTGAATCCGGAAGCACGGGAAGTCTTCATCAAGCGCTCGAAGATCGTGTCGGCCATGCGTGGCTGGCTCGACGCCCGGCGCTTCCTCGAAGTGGAAACGCCGATGATGCATTACATTCCCGGTGGTGCCACGGCCAAACCCTTCACGACGCACCACAATGCGCTGGGCCTGGATCTGTACTTGCGCGTCGCGCCCGAGCTGTACCTCAAGCGCCTGACTGTGGGTGGTCTTGAACGCGTGTACGAGATCAATCGCAACTTCCGCAACGAGGGCGTGTCCACGCGGCACAACCCCGAGTTCACCATGCTGGAGTTGTACGAGGCCTACGCGACCTACGACGAGGTGATGGACCTCACCGAGGGCATGATCCGCGACATTGCCAGCCAGGTGCTCGGCACTACGTCCCTGCACTGGGAAGGGCAGGCGATCAACCTGGGTCCGGCGTTCCGTCGCTGGTCCATGACCGAAGCAGTGCTCGAGCACAATCCAGAAATCGCCCGTGCCGAACTGCGCGATCTCGAGGCAATGCGTCGCCATTGCCAGCGCCTCGGCGTGCGCTTCAAGCCATCCTACGGCTGGGGCAAGCTGCTGCTCGAGGTATTCGAGAAGACAGTTGAGCACACGCTTGTGCAACCCACCTTCATCACCGACCATCCGGTCGAAGTCAGCCCGTTGGCGCGTGCCAACGACCTCGATCCCGAGCTCACCGACCGCTTCGAACTGTTCGTCGGCGGCCGCGAATTGGCCAACGGTTTCTCGGAATTGAACGATGCCGAAGACCAGGCGGCGCGCTTCGCATCACAGGTGGAGGCAAAGGAAGGCGGAGACGACGAAGCGATGCATTTCGACGCCGATTACATCCGCGCGC
Organism: Lysobacterales bacterium; assembly: GCA_038248775.1. Taxonomy (GTDB): domain Bacteria; phylum Pseudomonadota; class Gammaproteobacteria; order Xanthomonadales; family Xanthomonadaceae; genus Arenimonas. The sequence goes on from JBBRXD010000251.1 coordinate 1,415, forward strand.
TGGAAGTCGGATTGCCGCCGACCGGGGGCTTGGGCGTGGGCATCGACCGTCTGGTGATGCTGCTGACCGACTCGGCTTCCATCCGGGATGTGTTGCTGTTCCCGTACATGAGACCGGAAACCGCGAGCTGAATCACGCTGCCGATACGCTTGCCGATGGTTGATCGCGCTATGCTGGGGTCGTAGAACGCGTCGGAGGGACCGGTCATGAACGTGTTGATCGTGGACGACCAGGCATCGCAGCGGACCATCGTGCGCCACCTGATCCAGGACATCGATGCGGACATCAAGATCAACGAGTTCGCTGATCCGGTGGAAGCACTGCTGTTCACGCAGCTCGAACCACAGGATATGGTGATCCTCGATTACCGGATGCCCAACATGGACGGGCTGGAGTTCGCCCGCCGTTTCCGTCGCCCCTTGTCGCAGCGCGACGTGCCGGTGATGCTGGTGACAGTGGTAGGCGACGAGCCCTTGCGCCAGGCCGCGCTCGACGCGGGCATCATCGATTTCATGGTCAAGCCCATCCGTCCGCGCGAGCTGCGCTCGCGCTGCAAGAACCTGCTCGACCTTCGCCATCGACAGCAGGCATTGAAGTCGCGCACCTATGCCCTTGAGCACAAGCTGCTGTCCGGCACGCACGAAATGGAGCAGCGCGAACTGGCGCTGCTGACGCGGCTCGCGCGGCTCGCCAGCCAGCGCGAAGACGCCGACTTGCGAATCTTCGAGCGGATTTCCGCATTGAGTGCGGTGCTGGCCGACGGGATGGGGCTGGGCGACCAGTACTGCCGCAGCATCGAACACGCGGCGCAATTGCACGACATCGGCAATATTGGCGTTCCCGATGCCATTCTCAACCAACCAGGCCCCCTGCTGCCCGAAGAACGCCTGCTGATGCAACAGCACACCGTGCTCGGGCACGAGGCGTTGCAAGGTGGCAGCGGGTTGCTCCAATTGAGCGCCGAGATTGCGCTGGGTCACCATGAGCACTGGAATGGAGGGGGTTACCCGCACGGACTGGCAGGGGAGCGAATCCCGCTGTCGGCGCGGATCGTCGCGGTTGCGGACGTGCTGGATGCTTTGCTCAGCGATCGGCCCTATCGCGCTGCCTGGCCAATTGGGCAGGCGCTCGACTACGTGCAATCGCAGGCTGGCTCGCAGTTCGATCCTGGAGTCGTGATGGTCCTGGCGTCGCGCGAGGCTGCCATAATCGCAACCCACCAGGCCTTCGAGTCCGTCCAGGCCTTCCCTGAAACCTGATTCGAGGCGGCGAGCCTGACCGTGAAACGGCGTCTTGGCATCCTTTTTGAGCGCCTCCGCAATCGCGCCGACAGCGAGCACGAGCAGGCCCTGGTGCGCCTTGTCATTGCTTCGCTGATCCTGGCCTACCTGTGGGGATTAAGCCACGTGGGTGGTTCGCGCGGCGAAGACGTGCAGCCGATGTTGCTGGTGATGTTCGCCGAAACCCTGGTTGGCATAAGCCTGGTGGTGTTGATCCTGATCCGGCCGGCCGTGTCGCATGCGCGACGCTGGACGGGAATGTTCGCCGACTACGGCACGCTGACTGCGCTGATGTTGCTCAGCCCCGTTGCGCTGGCACCGCTCTACGTCATCGTGCTGTGGGTGACCATCGGCAACGGACTGCGTTATGGCCGGAACTACCTGATCGCCGCAACGGCGCTGGCGTTGTCTAGCTTCTTGCTGGTGGTCGTGGAGTCTGCTTATTGGCGGCAGCAGCCGATTCTGGCTACGGGCCTGCTGATCGGCCTGGTCGCGATCCCGGTCTACATGGCGTCCTTGCTGCGTGCCCTCGACAGGGCAGTGGAAGAGGCGCGGCGCGCCAATGCAGCGAAGTCCCGTTTCCTCGCGACGATGAGCCACGAGTTCCGTTCCCCGCTGAACAGCATCATCGGCATGTCCGAGTTGTTGCAAGGCACGCGGATGGGTCCGGCGCAGCGTGAGTACGCCGACGTGGTGCACGTCTCGGCGCAGACTTTGCTGCTGCTGGTGGACGAGGTGCTCGACATCTCTGCCATCGAGGCGGGCAAGCTGCGCCGGAAGGACGCTGACTTCAACCTGCACGAACTGGTTGGCAGGGTGGAGAAGATGGTTCAGCCGCCAGCCCACGAAAAGGGTTTGCAATTGCGTACGAGGATAGCGGACGACGTGCCGGTGCTTCTGCACGGCGACGGAGCGCACCTGACGCAGATCCTGTTGAACGTGATGCACAACGCCGTGAAGTTTACCGAGCGCGGGTCGGTGAACCTGGTGGTGATGCTGGTCTCGTCGAATGGCCAGGACCTGACGCTGGAATTCTCC
>JBBRXD010000252.1:0-3724 GCA_038248775.1 Lysobacterales bacterium
AAAGCTTTTTGACTGACATCTGCAAGATTGGACTCGGCCATATCCCACAGACGCCCGCACAAATTTCCTGCGCACACTGTCAAAGACCTTTACGACACCAACGCCAGCTGAAAGACTGTCATCAGTAAGAGGGGCGTTTCGCCCAACCGAGCCGCACATTATAGGTCGAATTCCAAGAAGGTCAACACCCCAAAACCGGAAATTTTCGACCCCCCGTTCAGCGCGGGGTCCGGAAAACCGGGTCACGCCGAAGGGCCGCGCACTATATCCAGAACATCCCGATTAAGGAAGCTTGCAGGCGAAACTAAATTCCTTGACAGCGTCGATGGCTTGCCGGAACGTCGGCAAAACCTCGGCGAACACCCATCAGATGAACTTTTCCGTACGAATGCTGGGCCTGGGTTTGACACTTTGCGTGGCCACCGGATGTGCCAGCGCTGGCAGTAGCGCGAACTGGGTGGAGCTCAAGGGCAAGCGTTTCACGGTCGAAATTGCCGATGACGATGCAGAGCGCTCGCGGGGCCTGATGTTCCGCGATGAACTCAGCGCCGACCGCGGAATGATCTTCATCCACAACGAGGAAGTGCCGCAGGCCTATTGGATGAAGAACACCAAGATTCCGCTGGACATCCTGTACTTCGACCGCTCGCGCAAGCTGGTTTCGGCCTCCGAACGCGTACCGCCCTGCTCACTGGGCGACCAATGCCCACCGTTCCCGAGCAGCGGGCCGGCTCTTTACGTATTGGAACTCAATGCCGGCCTGGTTGAGTCGATGGGCGTGAAACCTGGCGACGAACTGGTGTTCGGGCCGACCATTCCCAAGCGGCCCTGAGTTGGGCCCCGGATGCATCGCGGCCGAGGCCGCTCCTACAGGAGCGGGTGGCACTTGATTTGCGCCTGCGCAGCGTCCACATTTAAGCCATGCGCAGCAGCCGTGATTTGCCCGATTGGAATGCCCTGGCGACTTATGGCGACGACGAACTGCCCCTGCTCGACACGGCCCTGCTGATTGCCCGGGACGAGTATCCGGACCTGGATGCGGCCGGTTACGAGGCCAAGCTGCAGTCGTATGCCGACGACCTGAAGCCCCGCCTCAGCGCGGACGGCGACTTGCCGGCAACCCTCACCACGATCAATCGCTACCTGTTCGATGAGCTCGGCTTCGCCGGCAACAACCACCAGTACGACGATCCGCGCAACAGCTACTTGAACGAAGTGTTTGATCGCAAGCTGGGCATTCCGATTTCACTGGCGGTGGTGCAGATCGAATTGATGCGGCGACTGGGCCTGCCGTTGGACGGCATTTCATTCCCTGGCCACTTCCTGGTGCGCCTGCCAGTGGACGACGGCATCCTGGTGATGGATCCCTACAACAAGGGCCGGCCGGTCAGTGCCGAGGAATTGCGCGAACGCGCCTCGCCCCATCTGGGCGGGCATGCGCCCGACGACGTGCAACTGATCGAGATTCTTGCGCCGGCAACGCATCGCATGATCCTGGCCCGGATGTTGCGCAACCTCAACGGCCTGTACCTGGAACGCGCCGACTGGGAGCGCGTCGCGCGCACCGCCGACCGCTTGCTGAAGATTTCGCCGGAAGCGTCAGAGGCTTGGCGCGATCGCGGCATGGCCTACCGCGAACTTGGCTACGCCAAGGGCGCGCGAGAAGACCTGGCCCGCTACCTGCAACTGCAACCGGGCGCCAGCGATGAGGAAGCCGTGCGTGCCCTGCTGGTGGAAGTCAGCGGGCAACGCTCACGCCTGAATTAGCTGGGCATCAATTCGAAATCGGATTTGGTGACACCGCAATCAGGGCAGCACCAGCTGTCGGGAATGTCTTCCCAACGCGTGCCTGCCGCGATGCCGTCTTCGGGCAAGCCCTCGGCCTCGTCGTAGATGAACCCGCACACCACGCACATCCAACAGCGGTAAGCCACCAGCTCGGTCATTGCCATCTCGGTTGATTCGGAAAGATATAATTGTCTCATCCCGCCCGTGGCCAAGACATGAATTCGCGCGCCCTTTCGACGCTTCGCGGCCTGTACCTGCTGACCCCGGACGAGCCCGATACGCAGCGCCTGGTGGCCAGGGTGGCCGAAGTGATCGGCGAGGGCGCCGTGCTGCTGCAGTACCGGAACAAGGCTGCCGATGCGGCGCTGCGGCGGCGGCAGGCGCAAGCACTGCTGCCGCTGTGCAGCACTCATGGCGTGGGACTGGTGATAAACGACGACTGGCAGCTGGCGGCCGAGATCGGCGCTGCCGGTGCGCATCTGGGCGAGAGCGACGGCGACCTGGCGCAAGCCCGTCGAATGCTCGGCGATGGCGCCCTGCTCGGCGCCTCGTGTTACGACCGGCTCGACCTGGCGGTAGCCGCACGATCAGCGGGCGCGAACCACGTTGCCTTTGGCGCGTTCTTCGACTCCGGCACCAAGCCGGCGGCGCGGCGCGCGCCACTCGCCCTGCTCGGCCAGGCACGGTCGCTGGGCCTGCCGACGGTGGCGATCGGCGGCATTACCCCGGACAATGCACGGGTCTTGCTGGCGGCAGGCGCAGACCTGCTCGCCGTGCTCGCGGCGGTCTTCGAGGCCGCCCACCCCGCCGCCGCCACGCGCGCCCTTGTTTCCTGTTTCGAAACGGACTCCCAATGAACCACCAGGCAAGCCATGAACTTTTCACCCGCGCGCTGCAATTGATGCCGGGCGGCGTCAACTCACCCGTGCGCGCCTTCAAGTCGGTGGGCGGCGAACCCTTCTTCGCCAAGCGCGCCGAAGGTGCCTACCTGATCGACGTGGACGGCAACCGCTACGTGGACTATATCGGCAGTTGGGGCCCGATGATCGCCGGCCATGCGCATCCGAAAGTGCTTGAAGCCGTGGCGCGAGTGATGGTGGACGGGCTGAGCTTTGGCGTGCCGAATGCGCTTGAAGTAACGATGGCTGAAACCATCACGCGCCTGGTGCCGAGTTGCGAAATGGTGCGCATGGTCAACTCCGGTACCGAAGCCACGCTGTCGGCGATCCGGCTGGCGCGCGGTGCGACCGGGCGCAATCGCATCGTCAAATTCGAGGGCTGCTACCACGGTCATGGCGACTCCTTCCTGGTGAAGGCGGGCTCGGGAATGCTCACCTTGGGCGTGCCCGATTCACCGGGCGTACCCAAGGCGCTCGCCGACCTCACGCTTACCCTGCCCTTCAACGACAGCGATGCCGCCACGCAGATGTTCGATGCCTGCGGCAGCGAAATCGCCGCGCTGATCATCGAACCGATCGTCGGCAACGCCAATTGCATCCTGCCGCGCGAGGGTTACCTGCAGCACCTGCGCGAGCTGTGCACGAAGCACGGCACCGTGCTGATCTTCGATGAAGTGATGACCGGCTTCCGGGTCGCGCTGGGCGGTGCGCAGCAGCGTTATGGCATCACGCCGGACTTGAGCACCTTCGGCAAGATCATCGGCGGCGGCATGCCGGTTGGCGCCTACGGTGGCCGCGCCGACCTGATGCGACAAATCGCGCCCAGCGGCCCGATTTACCAGGCAGGGACACTCAGCGGTAATCCCGTGGCGATGGCTGCGGGACTGGCGACGCTGGAACTGATCCAGGCGCCCGGTTTCCACGACGCGCTTGAGGCCAACACGCACCGACTGTGCGACGGACTGGAAGCAGCAGCCCGCGAGGCTGGCGTGGCAGTTACCAGCAACCGCACTTGTGCGATGTTCGGTTTATTCTTC
>JBBRXD010000253.1:0-3722 GCA_038248775.1 Lysobacterales bacterium
ATACCGCTGTCGGTTACAGTAAACTGGAGCGATGTCGCTTCGGATGAACCCTGCGCACGTTTCCACGAAGAGCCTCAAAAACATGAGCCCGGATCCGGACAACGCATTTTTCGCCGGTGGTGTATTCGAGGAAGTGCTGACCAAGTTGTCGAAGGTGCCACAGTTGCGGGTCATCTCGCGCACGTCCATGGAACGGATCGCCAAGGAGCAGCTGGAAGTTTCCGCCATTGGCAAGCGGCTGGGCGTAAGCCATGTCCTTGAAGGCAGCGTGCGGCGCGCTGGCGATCGGGTACGGGTGACCGTGCAGCTGATCGAAGCGAGCACCGACAACCACGTCTGGGCTGAAAACTACGACCGCAAGCTAGACGATGTGTTCGCCATCCAGTCGGAGATCGCCCTGGCCATCGCCGACCAACTCAAGATCACCCTCAGCCAGCAGCTGCAATCGAGCCTGAGCGACCGGCCGACCACGAACCAGGCGGCCTACGACCTGTACCTGCGCGCGGTCGACGAACGTCGGGTCTGGCGGGGCGCAGAAAGTTTCCGCGCGATGATTGTCTTGCTCGAGCCTGCCGTGACGACGGCCCCGGATTTCCTGCAGGCACGCGTGTTGTTGGCCGAGGCCTATGGCCGGATGTACTGGACGGGCGAAGATCCCGACAACCAGTACGTCGCCAAGGCGCGCGCCTTGGTCGCCGATATCAACAAACGCTGGCCAGATCACCCCGAGAGCGTGCTGGCGCTGGCGCAGCTGTGGTACAACGTGGATCGGAATTACGAGGCCGCCCTGCAGGGGTTTCGGGCGGTTGAAGCTGCGCTGCCTGGCAACATCGCCGTGTTGAGTGGTAATTCCAGCAGTTTGAAACGACTCGGTCGGGCCAAGGAGTTCCTTGTTGCCGCTCGCCGTTGGCAGTCGCTTGATCCTGAGTCTCCAATTCCGTATGCGGAACTCATGTTTGCGCTGGATGCCAATCGCCTTTATGACGAAGAGATCGCCCTTGGCGAAGAGGCGGTGCGGAAATTTCCGGAAGATGAAAGCGCTGCCTATACTTTCGCCGTGCTGAAGTTGGCCCAGCGAAGGGATATCGGCGCCGTGCTCGATTACGGGCGGCGCTTCAATTCCAGGTCGGAATCCGGGGCGGCCAGCAGGGTAGCCATTGCCCGATTCGTCACCGGAGACATCGAAGGCGCGCTCGCGTGGCAGGCTGATCGCCAGAGCGAGAATCCAATCATGAATGCCATCGGCGATGCCGAGAAGGCCGACTTGTTGCAGTTGGCTGGTCGTGGCGCCGAGGCGCAGGCAGCGGCGGCGCGCTCGCTTGCCGTGGTAAGCGCGGCCATTGCCGAGGGCCGGCCAGCGCCGCGCGGCGAGGTGGCGGCGTGGTATGCGAGGGCGGGAGCGATCGCCGCGCTCGCAGGCGATCGGGACAAGGCCGCCGCGTGGGAGCGCAAGGCCAGCGCCGCGCAGGTTTCCACTATTGAAGAGCAAATGTTACTGGCCGACGCGCTGGCCGACTTGCGACGATTCATGGGCGACCCCGAAGCTGCTTGGCGCATCAAGTTGAAGACCGTCGATGTATTTACCGGGACCCCCCGAGGCGAACTGCTCGCCTTCAAGCCTTACTACGACAAACTCTATGGCCAGTCACCTGCCTATCGCGCGTACATGTCGAAGCTAGCCGCCCAGCCATGAGCCTGATCGCCGAGCTCAAGCGCCGCAACGTCATCCGCATGGCCGGCCTTTACGTGGTCGGCGCTTGGTTGATCGTTCAGGTGGCGGGTACGGTGCTGCCGATGTTCGGCGCGCCGGACTGGCTGGCTCGCAGCGTAGTGGTCCTGCTGGCGATCGGCTTTGTACCGACGATGGTGTTCGCATGGGTGTTCGAGATGACGCCCGCGGGTCTAAAGCGTGATGCGGAAATCTCGCCGGACGAATCCATTGCCCCACAAACAGCGCGGCGCATGGACCGCATGATCATCGCCGTGTTGTTGCTTGCGCTGACGTTTTTTGGATTTGACCGCTTTGTCCTTGCGCCCCGGCGCGATGTAGCCTTGGTGGCAACGACGACCCAGACGATCGAAGCCAAGGCAACCGCCCAAGCTAAGCCCGCTGTCGGCCGCAACACCATCGCTGTACTGCCCTTCGTCAACATGTCCGGCGAGGCTGCCAATGAATATTTTTCCGATGGCATCAGCGAGGAGATCCTCAACGTACTCGCCGGCACCCCGGAGCTGCAGGTCGCCGCGCGCACCTCGTCATTTGCGTTCAAGGGAAAATCGCTTGAAGTCCCCGAGATTGCGAAGGCACTGAAAGTACGCATGGTGCTGGAGGGCAGCGTGCGCAAGCAGGGCGACAAGGTGCGCATCACCGCGCAGCTCATCGATGCCCAGACAGGATTCCACGTATGGTCGCAAACCTACGACCGAAAGCTCGAGGACATCTTCGCCATCCAGGACGAGATTGCCAAGGCGATAGGTGACGAGCTGAAGGTGAAGATCGCAGCTGTTGCTGAGCTCGGCCAACGCGCCAGAACGACCCGGAACGTCGCCGCCTACGACCTTTACTTGCGTGGCATGGCGTTGTGGCACACGCGTACTGGAGAAGGAATCGTAGAGGCCGTATCGCTGTTTGAAAAGGCAGTCGGGACGGACCCGCAACTTGCCCAGGCCTACGCCGGGCTCGCCCTGGCTTACTCCGTTTTCCCTTCCTACAGCGAGCGCCTTATGGCAGCAGAGGCATATTCGCGCTCAACCGAAGCCGCACTCCACGCGCTGGCGCTCGACCCAGGCATGGCCGATGCGTACGCGGCCCTGGGCAGCACCGCTGCGGGCCAGTTCCAGCGGGCGACGGGGGTGGCCTTGCTCCAGCGTGCCATTACCCTGAGGCCATCTTTTGCGACTGCTCACCAATGGCTGGGTAGTGTCTCGATGTCAAACGGAAATCTCACGCAGGGTCTCGCGTCCATCGAGCGGGCAGCCGTGCTTGATCCGCGTTCGCTGGTGATTGGTGAAAACCATGCATGGATACTGCTGACCCTCGGCCGTAACGCCGACGCCCGGACGTCCTGCCTGCGCGTGTTGGAGTTCGCGCCGACCTATGGGGGCTGCCTGGGCGAAGTAGCGATGGCCGACTTGCTGTCTGGCGATTTTGACGAGGCAAGGCAAATGCTTGATCGCCTCGCCGCTTCGTTCAATCCCAGCGCCAGTAACCAGGGCCGTGAATTGATCGCTGCGCTCAGCGGCAAAGGTGATCGCCATGCCTTGGCGGTACGCATGTCGGCGCTGCCGTTGCGCAGCCGGCTGGGCGCGGCCAGCGGCAATGCGCTCGAGGATTACCAGGTTGCTACCGTGTTGATGCTGCTTGGTGAGGGCCAGCTCGGCTTGGACTACGTGGACCGGCTATCGCGGGAGCTGGGCAACGAGATGGATTGGGCGATCATGAGTCCGGCGCTGGACCCGATTCGATGCGAACCGCGCTTCCGAGCCGTCGTCGAGCGAATTAAGACCAGCGACCCTCACGAGAAAAAAGTATGTGCAGGCAAGCACTGACATGAGCCTGATCGCCGAACTCAGGCGCCGCAACGTCATCCGCATGGCGGGTCTGTACGTTGTCGGTGCGTGGTTGCTGGTGCAGGTGGCGAGCACGCTGTTTCCCGCATTCGACGTGCCCGGGTGGACGCTGCGTGCACTGGTGATCGTGCTGGCGCTGGGCTTCATCCCCG
>JBBRXD010000254.1:0-3704 GCA_038248775.1 Lysobacterales bacterium
AGGCTCCGGCTTGGAGAATGCGTCCGAATTCGGTGTTCTGCTAGTCAACGCGATTCAGTACCAATGCTCACTAGGTCTCCCCACAAAAATTGCAAGAGACAGTGTGTTTCGTGAAATGTGGTGGGGCGGGGGTAGTCGCGATAACTTTATCGAAAGGCTCGGCAAACTATTTTGTCCGGGCGATATCGTCGTCAACGCGTGCACCAAAGGCGGCAAGGGCAATCCAGCTGATCAGCTCCGCGTCCTAGTCCAGAGCGCGATTACTACCGTTATTCCCAAAGAAACGCTTGTGCTTCGCCGCACCCATCCTTCGTCGTGGCACTTCGGGATTAAGGAGTGGCCGAATTCAGCATAGGCAGGCAGGAACGGGGTCAGGTTCACTTACTCCGGGCCAGACGAACCGCGGCTAAGCGCCGCGTCTTGGCTTCGACCATCGCCTGGAAGTCGTCGCCGCCCTAGGCGCGCTGTTGCTGCACGTGGGCTTGGATCGCGGCGACGGTTTCGTCGTCGAGGCTTCCGGTGAGTAAATGCAGTACGCGTCGGCTGCGTGCGGTGCAAGGTCAGCCATCAGAAGAGGGGATGGAGGGATTTAACCGCCGAGGCTCGAGGTGACCGCTGGTTGCAGCCCACGGCGTTTCTCCCCTCTGAGCCCGTCTCCGCGGGCCGGAGCGGGACATGGCACTGACGCGACGTACCCTTCTGCTGGCTCCGGCCGCACTGGCCGCGACCTAAAAGAAAAACGGGGTCAGGTTCACTTACTCCGGGCCAACCGGCTTTCGCGCTGGGCAATGGGCCAATGTAATGGCGACGGAGGTAATTAATTGCACTTAATTGCCTCCGTCCCCTTTGTCCGGACGCACATCGCGGCGCAGCGCATGTCCAGTTCCATTACGCCACCTGGCGCTCGTCGCATCGCTCCACATCTGGCAGATGCTGGAGATGGACGCTGACTCCGCCGCGACTGTCGAATGACCTTCTTCGCCGCTACACGCGGCCGAACTGCTCGTTCTCTCCCATATCCGGGGTCGAGTCGGTCAGGTTGGCTTTCGCGACCTCGAACAGCTGAAGCACCTTGCTTGAAGTGGAGTCCCAGTGCTCGCCAGCCCTCACGTGGAGTTCGATCAGAGCGACCTCCGGATCGTCCTTGCCGTCAGGGAACCAGGCCGCCACGAACGGGTTCCAGTATTTCTCGATAAGTTCGCGGTCCTGGGTGATGGTCGCGCGGCCGGTCAGGGAAACGTAGGTCTCCGTGTCCGCGCTGGCAAAGGTCATGCACACGTCGCGATCTTTCTTGATCTCGAACACCTTGGACGACGCTTTGTTGGTGAAAAACCAGAGCGTGCCGTCGTACTCATCCTGGACGATGTGCATGGGACGGGCGTGGAGACTGCCCGAGACTTCCGTCGTCAACATTCCCACCTTGATCGCCTTGATCATGTTCCATACTTTCGCTTTGTGTTCTGGACTGGACATCTCGTGTACTCCTGGGGTGATCGGTAACCCACGCGGACGTTGTTGCATTGCCGCGTGGGCAAGGGGGAATGCTGCTGGTCTCCTCGAGTTGCGGCGTCTGTCCTGATTGTTTGCGGGTCAGGATTGGGGCCAGCGTAGTGGCAGCGGCGTTAAAGTCCGGCAAAGGATGTCCAGCCCGCTTCTTTTCCAGGTGCGGCTCACGTCAGCGAATACGTTACTTTCGTTGCCTCGATCGTGAGCTTCCTGCTCGACGGCAGGCGCTGTAGAACAGCGTCCAGCGCTTTGTCGCCGAGTGCAGGCTTGAGCCGCGACCTGATCGGGGCGCGGAGGCTCGACGCTCTTGTGGCCGTGGTCGATAAATGGGTCAGGGAGGACTACCCCTTCTCCCGCGTTACCGCTCAGCGGGCCATGCAGTCCTTCCTGCGCGAGTCCACACGGGAGGCGAACCACGCCGTGGTGAGGTTGCGCGTGATCTTGGGGCTGGACAGGGCGATCTCCGGCACGCGGGCGCGTGGCACCGGCTTGCCGGCACCTGCGGCGTCGGCAATCGCGAAGACGCGGCCGTACAGGGGTGACTCTTCGAATGAGGCCGCATGCCCGTTGCCCAGGGCCTTGCGAATGGACGCGGCTTCCATGCCGAGTTGGGCGGCGATGCGGCGCAATGCCGCCTCCGTGTCGCCGGGACGATCCATGGGCGCGCCCGGCGCGAGCAGGTCGCCGTCTAGCTCGAGACGGGTCCCGCTGGCGATCGCGGCCGCGGCCTGGAAGGCGGCGTTGCGGCTGGCGTAACGACCGGCGTTGAAGTCTGCGAAACGGTACAGCGGCCGGTCGTAGGCGGCGGGGTAATCGAGCAGGTGCTCGATGCCGAAGTACAGGCCGCCCCGACGGGTGAACACCTCGTGGCGCATCGAGCCCGTTGGCGTATACGGATAGCCACGCGCGTGGCGTTCGGCGAAGTCGATCGAGACCTGCATGGGCCCGGCCGTCCGCACCGGGTTGAGGCTGGCGAGCATGCGTCCGCTGCCCAGCGGCAACCGGGCGATCATCTCTTCGTACAGCTCGCTCAACTGGCGTTCCGTTTGCAGCACGGCGATGCGTTGCGCATACGTGCGTCCGTCCGGCGACGCCAACCCGAGCGCGGCATCCACGGCGAACGCGGGGACGTGCCGCGCGGCCGCGCGTCGCTTGATTTCCGCCACCGCGATCCGCCCCAGACCCGGCACCGGTGGATCGGCGCGATAGGTCGACTCCTGCTCGACCACTGCCAGCACCGCGCACAGGTTGCTATCGCTCGGTGCCAGCCGCAGCGCCGAGAACGCCATCTGCACGTCGCGTGCCCAACCCTCCCGGTCCTCCAGGCGCGTGGGCAACCTGCGCAGCAACGCGGCATGCACGTCATCGGCGCTGCGGCCGCGATTTGCGCTGCAGCCGACCAGCACGGCGCCGGCCACGGCAAGGCTCACGACCGCGGCCATGGCAGCGGAACGACGCAGGAGTTGACGGACCGAACGACGCACGGGAGCAAGATAGCGTGGAAGGCAAGAAACAGGGGTCAGAGTGCACTTTCTCGCCCGTGCTCTGAAGTCGGCCGCCGAAAACGGGGCAGACTGCAAGTTCGAGAACACGGTCCTAATGGATCGCCCAGGACTGAAAAAGGGGTCGTGGAAAACGGGGTCAGAGAACATTAGCGTTTGAAACAGAAATGTTCTCTCACCCCGTTTCAGTCCCCGTTCCACCATCGGCGGGCCAGCTCGACCAGCTCGTGCGAGTACTCAGGGTTGTAGCGCTTGCGCTTGGACATGGACACTCCTTTGGCCCAGGAAGGTCTTGGTGGAAGTGTCCGCAGAATCGGGGTAGAACCCGTTTTCGATTGGAGAAGCCCCATGGAAAACAAAACAATCTTGGAACCAATGCACAGATCCTTCAGGGAAGTGTTCGACGATCACTTGCGACTTAGTGAAATGGGTGACTTTGAAACTGACTTGAGAAGAAATTTTTCCATGGACATTATTGTGCTCATGGAAAACAGAATCTACCGCGGGCATGAAGACGTGAGAGGGCTTGCAAAACGACTGCTTCGAGAACTTCCGAACGGAAAATATCAGAACAACATGATACTGCTTCATGAAGAAATAGGGATGCTTGAGTGGAAGGCCCAGTCTGATGAAGCAGAAGTGCTTGATGGCGTCGACAGTTATCTTTTCCGAGACGGGAAGATCATTGCGCAAACA
>JBBRXD010000255.1:0-3696 GCA_038248775.1 Lysobacterales bacterium
CTTCGGCATTTGCGCCTACTGCTACGGCCGAGACCTCGGCCGCGGCCACCTGGTCAACCATGGCGAAGCGGTCGGCGTCGTCGCCGCGCAGTCCATCGGCGAGCCCGGTACCCAGCTGACCATGCGTACCTTCCACATCGGTGGTGCCGCATCCCGAGCTGCCGCGATCGACAACATCACGGTCAAGACCACCGGTACGGTGAAGTTCAACAACCTCAAGCACGTGCAGCATGACAAGGGTCACCTGGTCGCGGTGTCGCGCTCGGGCGAACTGTCCGTGCTCGACCTGACCGGTCGCGAGCGTGAGCGCTACAAGCTGCCCTACGGTGCGGTCGTCCAGGTCAAGGATGGCGCGTCCATCAAGTCCGGCCAGACCATCGCAAACTGGGACCCGCATAACCATCCGATCGTCTCGGAAGTCACCGGCTTCGTGCGCTTCATCGACTTCGTCGACGGCATCACCGTGGTTGAGAAGACCGATGAACTGACCGGCCTGGCTTCACGCGAAATCACGGATCCGAAGCGTCGTGGGTCCATGGGCAAGGACCTTCGCCCAATCGTTCGCATCGTTGATGCCAAGGGCAAGGATCTCAACATCCCCGGTACCGACCTGCCTGCGCAGTACCTGTTGCCGCCGCGTTCCATCGTCAACCTGCAGGATGGTGCTGCAGTGGGCGTGGGCGACGTGGTCACCAAGGTCCCGCAGGAAGCGTCCAAGACCCGCGACATCACGGGCGGCCTGCCGCGCGTGGCCGACTTGTTCGAAGCACGCAAGCCCAAGGACCCCGCGATCCTGGCCGAGCGCTCGGGCATTGTCAGCTTCGGCAAGGACACCAAGGGCAAGCAGCGCCTGATCATCAAGGATCCGGACGGCAACGAGCACGAAGAGCTGATTCCGAAGTATCGCCAGATCATCGTGTTCGAAGGCGAGCACGTGGAGAAGGGCGAGACCGTGGTAGATGGCGAGCCGAATCCGCAGGACATCCTGCGCCTGCTCGGCGTCGAGCCGCTGGCCGCCTACCTGGTCAAGGAAATCCAGGACGTCTACCGCCTGCAGGGCGTCAAGATCAACGACAAGCACATCGAGACGATCACTCGCCAGATGCTGCGCAAGGTCGAGATCACCGACGCTGGCGATACCCGCTTCATGAGTGGCGAGCAGGCTGAGCGCATCCGGGTGATCGAGGAAAACGCCAAGATCGAGACCAAGGGCGGTATCCAGGCGCGCTACGAGCCAGTGCTGCTGGGTATCACCAAGGCATCGCTGGCGACCGAGTCGTTCATCTCGGCGGCGTCCTTCCAGGAAACCACCCGCGTGCTGACCGAGGCTGCCGTCCGCGGCACCCGCGATTCGCTGCGCGGCCTGAAGGAAAACGTCATCGTCGGCCGCCTGATCCCGGCCGGTACCGGTCTGGCTTACCACACCAAGCGTCGCCTGGCCGAGTCGGTCCTGACCGATCTCGACCTCGAGACCCTTCGTGCCGCGCCGGCCGCCCCGGTTACCTTCAGCGCTGGCGAAATCGAGGCGGCTGCCTCGGAAGCCGGCTCGGACGAGTAAGCACCGGCCGCCTACGGGCGGCCGGAAACACCGAAATGAGGCGCAGGGACGCGCCTCGTATTCGACTCCAGGAGGAGTGGCGCAGCCCCTGTCAGGTTGACAGGAAGCCCTGACGCCCTTTATACTTTTCTGTCTCACTGGCTCGAGTCATGTCGACTTGACCCACAATTTCAAGGTTCTTCGAGCAATGGCTACGATCAATCAGCTGGTTCGCAAACCGCGCCAGCCGCACACCTACAAGAGCAACTCCCCCGCGCTGGCCGACTGCCCGCAGCGTCGTGGCGTTTGCACCCGCGTGTACACCACCACGCCGAAGAAGCCGAACTCCGCGCTCCGCAAGGTTGCCAAGGTTCGCCTGACCAACGGTTTTGAAATCATCTCCTACATCGGTGGTGAAGGTCATAACCTGCAAGAGCACTCCGTGGTACTGATCCGCGGCGGTCGCGTCAAGGACCTGCCAGGCGTTCGCTACCACACCGTCCGTGGTTCGCTTGACGCCTCCGGCGTGGCCAAGCGCCGCCAGAGCCGTTCCAAGTACGGCGCCAAGCGTCCGAAGAACAAGTAAAGCTTTACCAGCGGTTCACGAGTCAATCCGCCGGGATCGCGAACTCGCGATCACCCGGCTTTCCAGCACCCTAATCGTTTCAAACCTACCAGGACTGCAGCATGTCTCGTAAAGGTTCCCCAGGTACCCGTTCAATCCTTCCAGATCCCAAGCACGGAAGTGAAGTCGTCGCGCGTTTCATCAACATGGTGATGAAGAGCGGCAAAAAGTCCATCGCTGAAAAGATCGTCTATGGCGCCATGGACGTGATCGGAGAAAAGAATTCCGACACGCTCGCGCTGGTCGAGAAAGCGCTGGCCAACGTTGCGCCCGCCGTGGAAGTGAAGTCGCGTCGCGTCGGCGGCGCCACCTACCAGGTGCCGGTCGAAGTGCGTTCGTCGCGTCGTACTGCCCTGGCCATGCGCTGGGTCATCGAGTTCGCCCGCAAGCGTGGCGAAAACACCATGCCGCGCAAGCTCGCGGCCGAGCTGCTCGAAGCTTCCGAGAACCGTGGCGGAGCTGTCAAGAAGCGCGAAGAAACGCACCGTATGGCAGAAGCCAACAAGGCCTTCTCGCACTACCGCTGGTAATACCGCCGGACGCCAAGCCCGCCGGTTTCACCCACCGGCGGCTAATTCCCGCCGGTACTCAAGACAAAGGATTTCGCCGTGGCACGCACGACCCCAATCGACCAGTACCGCAACTTCGGCATCATGGCCCACATCGATGCTGGCAAGACCACCACGACCGAACGCATCCTGTTCTACACCGGCGTCAATCACAAGATTGGCGAAGTGCATGACGGCGCGGCGACCATGGACTGGATGGAGCAGGAGCAGGAGCGCGGCATCACGATTACCTCCGCTGCAACGACCTGCTTCTGGTCGGGCATGGACAAGTCGTTCCCGGCGCATCGCTTCAACATCATCGACACCCCTGGACACGTCGATTTCACCATTGAGGTCGAGCGTTCCCTGCGCGTGCTCGACGGCGCGGTGTTCGTGCTGTGCGCGGTCGGTGGTGTGCAGCCGCAGTCGGAAACCGTGTGGCGCCAGGCCAACAAGTACGGCGTGCCGCGCATGGCGTTCGTCAACAAGATGGATCGCACCGGCGCCAACTTCAACAAGGTCGTCGAGCAACTCAAGTCGCGCCTGGCCGCCTATCCGGTGCCGATGCAGTTGCCGATCGGCGCGGAAGAAGGCTTCGAGGGCGTAGTCGACCTGGTCAAGATGAAGTCCATCATCTGGGACATGGCCAACCAGGGCACCTCGTTCGTCTATGGCGAAATTCCGGCCGAGCTCGTCGACCAGGCCAAGGTTGCCCGCGAGTTCATGGTCGAGGCCGCCGCCGAGACGTCCGAAGAGCTGATGAACAAGTACCTCGACAACGGCGAGTTGACCGAGGAAGAGATCATGGCCGGCATCCGTGCTGGCACGCTCTCCACCAGCATCATCCCGGTGTTCTGCGGCACGGCGTTCAAGAACAAGGGCGTGCAGGCCATGCTGGACGCGGTCATCCGCTACCTGCCGGCGCCGTCCGATCGTCCGCCGGTCAAGGGCATCGACGACAACGAACAGGAAGACTTCCGCAAGGC
>JBBRXD010000256.1:0-3683 GCA_038248775.1 Lysobacterales bacterium
ACGAAAAAAGATTTATGAGCATAGAACTGTGGGAGCAAGGAACGGTGGGCGCGGCCTTGGCGGCGATGCTTTGGAACCCCAGGATTGAGCCATCGCGGCAATGGCCGCTCCCACAAGAGGCCTTGCCCACAGTGGGCAAAGCCTACAGGCTGGAAATTACAATCAGCGCTTGCTGTCCGGACGCGGGCCGCGGTCGTCACGGCGCGGGGCCCCCGGCTTCTTCGGCGGCGGGGCGCGGCGCGGGGCCGCCTTCTTGTCTTCCTTGGCGACCGGATTGCCTTCGGCGTCGAGCTCGACGAACTCATCGTCGCGCATGGCCGCCTGCGGGGCGGCGGCCTTGCCTTCCAGCACCGAGTCAGCAGCGGCGCGCACATACAGTTGCACGGCGCGGATGGCGTCGTCGTTGCCCGGGATCGGGTAGTCGACCAGGGTCGGGTCGTAGTTGGTATCAACCACGGCGATCACCGGGATGCCGAGCTTCTTGGCTTCCTGCACGGCGATGTTTTCGTGGCCGATGTCGATCACGAACAATGCATCCGGCAAACGATTCATTTCCTTGATGCCGCCCAGCGATGCCAGCAGCTTCTCGCGCTCGCGGCGCAGGCCGAGCACTTCGTGCTTGACCATCTTTTCGAAGGTGCCGTCGGTTTCAGCCGCTTCCAGTTCCTTCAGGCGCGAGACCGAGGCCTTCACGGTGCGGAAGTTGGTCAGCGTGCCGCCGAGCCAGCGCATCGACATGTAGGGCATGCCGCAACGCTCGGCTTCTTCCTTCACCGAATCGCGGGCCGAACGCTTGGTGCCGACGAACAGGATGGTGCCGCGCTTCTGGGCCAGGGCCGACACGAAGTTCATCGCGTCCTGGAACAGGGGCAGGGTCTTTTCGAGATTGATGATGTGGATCTTGCCGCGGGCGCCGAAAATGAACGGGCCCATCTTGGGATTCCAGTAGCGCGTCTGGTGGCCGAAATGCACGCCGGCTTCCAGCATCTGGCGCATGGTGACTTGGGTCATCTAAGTAGTCCTTGAAGAAATAGGAACCGCGCCGCATCTATGGCGGACGACTGGTTCCGGGGTTGGGCCTCCATCGGGCTTCCGTCTCGAACCTGGACCTTGGTAAGGGGTCCGGGCACCCCGGGACGGGGGTTAGCCTGATGTGTGGATTCACCGATGACGCTCGGCGTAGGCGGATGTGACGGTCAAGCCGCAACCGCCGGATTATACCGGGCTGGCCTAAACCCTTGCAACTGTTGGATAATTCAGTCCATGAACGTAACGATCAAGACCCCTGAAGACATCGAGAAGATGCGCGTGGCCGGCCGCCTGGCCGCCGAAGTGCTGCAGGTCGTGGCCCCCCACGTAAAAACAGGCGTAAGTACCGCCTATCTCGACCGCATCTGCCACGATCATATCGTCAACGTGCAGCAAGCCATTCCGGCCAATGTCGGTTACAAGGGCTTCCCAGCCACGGTCTGCACCTCGGTCAACAACGTGATCTGCCACGGCATCCCGACCGACGCCAAGATCCTGAAAGAAGGCGACATAATCAATATCGACGTGACCGTCATCAAGGACGGCTTTCACGGCGATACCAGCCGCATGTACATCGTCGGCAAACCGTCGGTCAAGGCGCAGCGGCTGGTAGACGTCACCCGGGAGGCCATGTTCCAGGCCATCCGCGAGGTGCGGCCCGGCACCACGCTGGGTGATATAGGCCACGCGATCCAGCGCTACGTGGAAGCGGAGCGCTTCTCGGTGGTGCGCGAGTATTGCGGCCACGGCATCGGCCGCATTTACCACGAAGACCCGCAGGTGCTGCATTACGGCACGCCGGGTACCGGCTTGCGCCTGGAAAAGGGCATGACCTTCACCATCGAGCCGATGGTGAATGAAGGCCAGCGCCACACGCGGCTGATGCCCGACGGCTGGACGGTCGTTACCAAGGACCGATCGCTGTCGGCGCAGTGGGAGCACACCGTTGCCGTTACCGATACGGGTGTCGAGATCTTGACCCGGGTGCCGGGCGACGACAACGACCTGTGACCCTCGCCGCGCCCGCGCCTTCGCTCGCCTCGCGCCTTTCGCAGGCAAGTGCTGACGCGGACTGGCGGGAAGCGGCGAAAGCGGAGCTGGTCCAGCATCGAACCGATCTGCAGGCAGCCTTCGCCGCCGGCGAGCCGGTCGAGCGACTGATCGGCAAGCGCTGCACGCTGATCGATACTTTGGTGGCAGCCGCCTGGCAACGCTGCATCGTCAACGTCGATGCCATGAGCCTGCTGGCCACCGGTGGCTACGGCCGGGGCGAGTTGTATCCGTTTTCCGATATCGACCTGCTGGTGTTGGCCGAGCCGCGCGTGCAGCGCAAGCACGAGCCGGCGATGGCGCGATTCTTCGCGATGCTGTGGGACGCCGGCCTTGCAACCAGCCATGCGGTGCGCTCGGTGGAAGAATGCGTGCACGCCGCGCGCGACGACATCGCCACGCTGACGTCCTTGATGGAATTGCGTACGCTGGGCGGCAGCGATGCGCCACGCGAGGTGCTTGTAAAAGCGCTGTCGCCGAAAAAGATGTGGCCGCCGGGGAAATATTTCCAAGCCAAGCGCGAAGAACAACGCGCCAGGCATTCCCGTTACAACGATACCGCCGACAACCTCGAGCCCAACTTGAAGGAAGGGCCGGGCGGACTGCGCGATTTGCATTCCGTCACCTGGATGGGAATGCGCCTGTACGGCGTGCCGGGCTTGCGCGCGCTGGTGCCGTTGGGCCTGCTGGGCGAAGTGGAATGCGCGACGCTTGAACTCAAATGGGCTGACCTGGCGCGATTGCGTTTCGGCCTGCACCTGGTGGCGGGTCGGCGCGAAGAACGCCTGCTGTTCGACCATCAGAAAGCGCTGGCATCGTTGATGGGATTCAAGGACGAAGAGGGCAACCTGGCCGTCGAGCAGATGATGCAGGGCTTTTTCCGCGCCGCCGCCACCATGTTGCGCATCAACGACCGCCTGCTGCAGCGCTTTGAGGAACAGCTGGCGGGCGTGGCCGCGCCGGTGCCGGTGCAGCCAGGCTTCGAATTGCGCCACGGTTACCTGGCGATGACCGATGCGTCGCGCCTGGGCCGCGGCATGACCGAGATCCTTGAACTGTTCGCCGTGTGGACGCGACTGGAAAGCGCGCGCGGTCTGCACTCGGAAACTGCGCGTGCCCTCGCCGAGTCATTGCCGACCATCCATTCATATTTGGAACAGGGCGAGGCGGTGCGCGCGCGCTTCATCGACTTGCTGGCGCAGCCCAATGCGGTTGGCATGCTCAAGTGCATGGCGCGGCTGGGCGTGCTGGGCCGCTACCTGCCGGAGTTCGGCAGGGTGTCGGGCCGCATGCAGTACGACCTGTTCCATGTCTATACCGTGGACCAGCTCACGCTGACCGTGTTGCGCCTGCTGCAGGATTTCCTGCGCGGCGCGCCGGTGCCGGGTTTCTCGATGACCGCCGACGTGGTGCCGCGCCTGCGCAAGCCCTTCCTGTTGCTGGTCGCGGGCCTGTACCACGACATCGCCAAGGGCCGGCGCGGCGATCATTCGCAACTGGGCGCAGAAGACGTGCGCGCATTCGCCGGGGCCCATGGCTTGCCCAGCGCGGATGTCGAATTACTGGTCTGGCTGGTCCGCCACCACCTGGTGATGTCGGTGACG
>JBBRXD010000257.1:0-3679 GCA_038248775.1 Lysobacterales bacterium
ATGCTGAGCACCGCCAGCAACACGGCAAGCGTCAACACCAGGCCGCGATTGGCCAGCGAGGCGTGGATCAGTCGCTCAATCATGGCGACGTGCCTGCTGCCGGTGCGGCGGCATCGCCCATCTGCTCAAGCCCGGACACCAGGCTTGCCTCGGCGTCGAGCAGAAATTGCCCCGAGGCTACGAAGCGATCCGTCGCTACCAGCCCACTGACAATTTCAACGTCGTCGCCGTAGCGTTGTCCCAGTGTCACCGGGTTGGGCGCGAAGCGATTCTTGCCGCGCTCTAGCAACACGCGATCGCCTTGCGCGGTTCGAATGACCGCCGAGGCGGGAACCAGCAGCACGTCGGCGCGCGGCTGGCCTTCAACCACCGCATCCAGGATGGAACCCAAGGGCAGCGCGCTTGCGTCGGAAATGGCAAAACGCAACGACTGCGTCTGGGTTACCGGATCGAGCGCCGGAACAAGGGTTCCATTTTCGCCAAGCCACTCGCGGCCTGGCAAACCCGGCAAGGTGAACCGGGCCGACAGGGGTTCACCAAGCAGCGCGCGTTGGGCCGGAAACAATTGCGCTTCGATCCACGCGGCGCTGCGTGAAGAAAAATCGGCGATCAGCGACTCGGGCGATATGCTCGAACCTTCACGCACGCCCAGTTCGGTGACGAAGCCAGTTACCGGCGCGCGCAGCGGCAATCGGCGCGACGACTTGCCAGCACGGCGCACCGCCTGGATGTCGCTGTCGGCAATACCGAAGCGGCGCAGGCGTTCGCTGGCGGCTGCGGCGGTATCGGAGCCCAGCAGCAACTCTTCCTGTGCCTGCACCAGTTCCGGCGAATAGATTTCGGCGATTACCGCGCCGGCCGATACCGATTGGCCGACCGCACGCACCGCGAGCCGCTCGACCCAGCCGTTGACGCGTGACTGCAGCCTGGCCTGGGCCTTTGCATCTGAAACCACCCGCGCCGGAACCCGAACGCTGGGTCGCACCGTGCGCACCACTGGCTTGCCGATGCGGATGCCGAGCGTTTGCACGACATTCGGGCTGACCGCGATGCCGGCCGATTCATTGGCCTCGGCAAACTTCGGAACCAGCGCCATGTCCATGAAGGGCGACGGACCGCCCTTGTCGAAATGCACTTCGGGGCGCATCGGGTCGTAGTAGTACAGCACGCGCGGTTCGGCGGGCGCTTTCGCTTCTTCCTTCGCGGCGGGCGGCGCTTGCGCCTCGCGCTGGCAGGCGGCCAACGACAGCAACAGTAGCGACGCGGCAAGCGACAGCGCGACGATGCGCCCGAGGCGGGCAATCAAGAAAGTTTTCATGGTGATTTCCGGTTGACGCGAACACGCGCGGACGCCACAGGCGCCGCGAATCAGGTGTCGGGTGTCAGGCGGAAATCGGAGGTCGCAGGCCGGGGCTGGCTGGCTGTGAGCTGAAAGCGAGCGTCATCAGCACGAGCTGCGCGGGCTGGTGCTGGAAAAATTCGGGCAGTGCGGCAGGTGCCGAAGGCGCAGTGGTGTTGACCAGGCTTCGCGCCAGGCATTCGTCATTGCAATCGCTGCCAGCGGCGGGGCAAGGATCGCCCGAGCCATGGCACGGTGCGCTGTCGCCGTGCTGCGCGGCCATGCCGGCACAGCAGTCGGACTTTGCCGACGCACTTGCCGTCGCACTTGCCGCCTGCGCCACCGCGAAGCCATTGACCAGCAGCGCCAGGGTCACCAGCACACTGGCCAACAGTCGGGCGAAGGGTGACCGGAAGGGGCGATAGGGCCGTTTCATGCGCATCCAGTGTGTACCCGGCTTCAGACCGGGCGCAAGGTGGATGGTTCCGGCTGCCCAGCCCAGGAAAGAAAAAGGCCATTTTCTTTCTTAACGGCGGCCAGGCCGGGCGGTAAGGAAAGTTTTGATGTGTCGCTGCCGAAAACATGAACGGCCATTCATGATGCAAAAGGTCGATTCTTGAAGCACGCGCCGTCCACTAGGCACCGCCAGCAGGACGACTGCAGAGACACTTTCTGGCCTTTTAGGAAGAATATTGCTATTAATCTTTCCTAACAGGGTTCAAATGCCCGTTTAAGGAAAAGATCATGCCCCCGCGAATCACCGGCCGGTATGTTTCCGGATCGCTTGCTGGCAGCCGCTATCAAGCTTTCATTCCTGATCCTTTGCCGCCGACTCCCGGGTTGGATCTATCCGGGCACGACCTGATTTCCCGAAAGGAACGCGCCGACCAGGCCTTGGGCAGACTCGATGGCATCACCTTGATGCTTCCCGATCCCGGACTGTTTCTCTACCAGTACGTACGCAAGGAAGCGCTGCTCTCTTCGCAAATCGAAGGTACGCAAAGTTCACTCGCCGACCTTCTGCTTTTCGAGATTGACGAAGCTCCCGGTGTGCCCGTGGACGACGTGGAGGAAGTGTCGAACTATGTCGCGGCCCTCAACCATGGGCTGCGCCGTCTGCGCGAGGACGGGTTTCCCCTATCCCTGCGCTTGATTCGCGAGATGCACGCAATATTGCTGAAGGGTGGGCGCGGCGCCAGTAAACAACCGGGTGAATTCCGCAGGAACCAGGTTTGGGTGGGCGGCCCCACACCCGCGCGCGCGCAATTCGTGCCACCACCGCCGGAAGCGCTGGATGATGCGCTTGCTGCATTCGAGAGATTCCTGCACGAGCCAAACACGCAAGTATCGCCGCTTATCAAGGCGGCCCTCGCGCATGTCCAGTTCGAAACCATCCATCCCTTCAGCGACGGCAATGGACGATTGGGTCGCCTGCTGATCGCGTTGGTGTTGTGCAATGAAGGTGTGCTTCGCGAACCCAGTTTGTATCTGAGCCTGTACTTCAAGCGTCGTCGCTCGGAGTACTACGACTTGTTGAACGCAGTACGGCTGCGTGGCGATTGGGAAGGATGGCTGGCGTTTTTCCTGGACGGTGTGGCGGAAACCGCGCAACAGGCTGTTGAGACGGCACAACGACTGTTGGCGCTGATGGCGCAGGACCGAGCGAGGATCGCGACATTGGGCGCCAGGGCTGGCAACGTTGGCTTGGTATTCGACCAATTTGCGCGCCACGTCCTGTTAAGCGTTCGGCAGGCCAGACCACACCTGGCGTTGAGCGCACCAACCATCCGCGCTGCAATCGGTACACTCAGCGAGATGGGGATTGTCAATGAATTGACCGGACAGCGCCGCGACCGTGTTTTTGCCTATCAGGCCTATCTCGATATCCTTAGCGAAGGGGCCCAGCCACTGTGAGCGACGCGAATTCGAGTGTTGTCGAGACCTTCATCGCCAAGTGGCAAGGCGTGGTCGCGTCCGAGCTTTCGACCTCGCAAAGTTTCCTGATCGACCTGTGCGCCCTGCTCGCCGTCGACATGCCGCATGCCACGGCCGGGCAGGACTACATGTTCGAGCGGCCGATCACTTTCGCCCATGGCGATGGCAGCTGCAGCGCCGGACGCATCGACCTGTATCGGCGCAATGCCTTCGTGCTGGAATCCAAGAAGCTCAAGGCGCCGAGGAGTATAGGAAATTGAAAGCATGGCAAATGAGCTGGCTGAGCAAGATCAAGAAGACTTCGAAGGCATGGCAAAAGAGCAGCTCAGATGTCGAAGCGCAAGAACAATTCTTGCACCTCCACTTTGCAGGACTCCGAGAGCATCGGGTTGAGATCATAGACGC
>JBBRXD010000258.1:0-3673 GCA_038248775.1 Lysobacterales bacterium
TCACGCGCAAGTTCACGCGCCACTCTTTCACTGCGCCGTCCGGGCCGGTCACGACCTTGATCTCGTTGACCCAGGCGCCCTGGATGTTCTTCACCGTTTCCGAGCACTTGCTCAGGCCCGACTGCACGGCGTCTTCCATGGTCTTGTTGGACGACGAGTTGATTTCGATGATTTTGGCGACGGACATGGGCGATTCTCCTTGGGCGACCGGTGGAAACCGGTGCTCCAGGGACTATAGACCCGGCCGCACAAGCTGGGCTGAATAGCCACTTCGATAATCCGGATACGCGGGCTGCCAGCCGCTGGCGCGCAATCGCGTATTGGCGATACGTCTGCCTGTGATCGGCGATGCCTCGGAAGCCACGGCGGGCAGCCCTTCTTCACGGCGCATCCAGGCTTGCACTTCGTGCTCGAACACGGGCAAGTCGTCGTTGCCCAGATAGAGCCGGCTGGGCGATGGCAGGTCCAACAAGTGCGACAGCGCGGCAGCGGCATCGTCAATATGGATGCGATTGGTGAAATGCGGGCGCGTCGCGCGCCCCTCGCGGGCGCGTCGCAACAGGGCTTCGCGACCCGGGCCGTAAAGGCCCGACAAACGGAGCACGGTGGCACCGGAATGCGCGGCGAGTTCATGCTCGGCTTCGAGCAACATGCGGCCGTTGAATTGCGCTGGTTGTGTCGCGCTCGCTTCGGTCAGCCATTCGCCTGCGTCCTGGCCGTATACCGCCGTGGACGAAACAAAAACAAGGCGCGGCGTATCGACGACATCGAGCAAGCGGCGCAGGCCGTCCACATAGAGTTTCCGGTACGCGGCTTCGTCGCGCTGGTCGGGCGCAGCGCAGAACACCAGCGCATCGGGCCGCCTGGGCAATCGCGAAAGCCCCTCGCCCGTGGCCAGGTCAGCACGCATCGGGCGCACGCCAGGGTGATGGGCCACGTCGCGGCGACGCACAGCCACCACGTCGGCATCGCGGCCAACGCGCAGCACGGCCAGGCGTGAGCCCAGGTCGCCCGCGCCGGCAATCACCAGGCAGGTGGAGGCGCTCAATGGCGGGATCGCGGGAGATTGATCACCTCAAAATGCTAGCATCGACAGCATGAACCCCGCGCCAAATCTCGTCCTGGTCGGCCCGATGGGCGCTGGCAAGACCTCGCTAGGCAAACGCCTGTCGCGCCGGCTGGACCTGGAATTCGTTGATGCCGATGCGCGCCTGGAAGCTGTCGCCGGCGCATCAGTCGCCACCATTTTCGAACTCGAGGGCGAGGCCGGATTCCGGCAGCGCGAAGAGCGCATGCTCGATGAACTGCTGCAAGGCCAATCGCAAGTCATCGCCACCGGGGGCGGCGCCGTGCTGTCACCCGCTTCGCGCGAACGGATGAGCCATCGTGCATTCGTGGTGTATGTCCAGGTGGGGCTGGACCACCAGCTCGGACGACTGGCGCGCGACCACACGCGCCCTTTGCTGGCCACCGGCGATCGCTCCGAAAAGTTGCGAGCCCTGGCCGCTCTGAGGAATCCCCTGTACGAATCGATCGCCGACCTGGTGTTTGACTCCGATGGGCTGGATGTAGTCGCTGCGGCACGCAAGCTTGGCAACCAGGTGAAGTCGGCCTGGAAACGCGAGCAAGCCCAATGAGCCAGTCCATCCCTGTTTCGCTCGGTTCGCGCAGCTACGTGGTGGAGGTGGGCGAAGGCCTTCTGGCGAGTACCGACCTGCCAGCGCTGGTGCCTGGCCGACATGCCCTGATCGTCACCGATGAAAACGTCGCGCCCCTGTACCTGGGCGGCGTACAAGCCGCGCTGTCGGGCAAGTACGTGCACACGGTGGTATTGCCGGCCGGCGAGCAGGAAAAAAATCTTGATCGTTTTGCGCAACTGACCCAGTCATTGTCGAGCCTCGGCGCGAGCCGTGACGTGACGGTGATTGCACTGGGCGGCGGCGTGATCGGCGACCTGGCCGGCTTCGCGGCGGCGTGCTGGATGCGCGGCGTGCGCTTCGTGCAGATCCCGACCACCTTGCTGGCGATGGTGGATTCCTCCGTGGGCGGCAAGACGGCGGTCGATCTGCCAAGCGGAAAAAACCTGGTCGGCGCCTTCCATCAACCGGCGGCGGTGATCGCCGATACCAGCACCTTGTCCACCTTGCCCGATCGCGAATTGCGCGCAGGCCTGGCCGAGGTGCTGAAGTACGGCGCGATCGGCGACCCGGGTTTCTTCGCCTGGCTCGAAGCGCACGCCGACGCCCTGCTGGCGCGCGAACCGTTCGCACTCGAAACCGCCATCGCCACCAGTGTCCGGTACAAGGCCGGCGTGGTCGTCCGCGACGAGACCGAGCAAGGCGAGCGCATGTTGCTCAACTTCGGCCATACCTTTGGCCACGCGATCGAAACCGAACAGGCCTATGGCGGCCTCTTGCATGGCGAGGCCGTGGCGCTTGGCATGTTGCTGGCGGCGAGCCTGTCAGCCCAACTGGGCCGCGCGCCGATGGCGGACGCGCAGCGCCTGCAAGCCTTGCTGGAGCGGTTCGGCCTGCCGACCACCGTGCCCGCCGGTCTTTCTCCCATTGCGCTTATCGAACGCATGCGCCTCGACAAGAAGGCCGTTTCCGGCCGCCTGCGCCTGATCCTGTGGCGCGAACTGGGGCATGCCGAGGTAGTGGCCGACATACCTGAAGCGGCGATAGCAGCGGTTTTTTCCTGAATTCCCCGCCAGCGCCGTGCGCGGCGCGGCTACAATGGCGGCCCTATGCGCCTACTGCTGCAACAACGCCCCGTCGCCGGTGAATCTCCCAAGTACGTCCAGCTGATCCTGCAACAGGACATGCTGGGCGGCTGGTCGCTGCTGCGCGAGGCGGGACAGACGGGTGGCAAGGCTTCGCTCAAGCGCGAGCAGTTCCTCGAGCAGGGCGCGGCGCTGGCCGCGTTCGAAAAAGCCCGCGATGCGCAGATCAAGCGCGGCTTCCAGGTGATGTTCGCGCAAGGCGCGAGCGCGCCGCAGTAAACCTTCCGAAACTACGCTACACCCCGATGAATTTCCCTAGCAGGTCTTGCCAGTGACGATGAAGAACGACCGTTTCCTGCGCGCAATGCGCCGCGAGCCCGTGGACGCCACGCCGGTGTGGCTGATGCGACAGGCCGGGCGCTACCTGCCCGAATACCGCGCCACCCGCGCGCAGGCCGGCAGCTTCATGGCGCTGGCGACCAATCCGGAACTGGCCTGCGAAGTGACCCTGCAACCACTGCGCCGGTTTGAACTCGATGCCGCGATCCTGTTTTCCGACATCCTGACCATTCCTGACGCCATGGGCCTGGGCTTGAGCTTCGCCGAGGGTGAAGGCCCGCGCTTCGCGCGCCCGGTACGCAGCGCCGCCGATGTCGCGAAGCTGGCCGTGCCCGAGATGGAAGGCGAGCTGCGCTACGTGATGGACGCGCTGCGCCTGATCCGTCGCGAACTCGATGGCTCGGTGCCACTCATCGGATTTTCCGGCAGCCCGTGGACCCTGGCCTGCTACATGATTGAAGGCGGCGGCAGCGACAACTTCTCGAAGATCAAGGCGATGGCCTTCAGCGAACCCGCCTTGCTGCACCGAATCCTGGAAGTGACCACCGACGCCGTCATCGCCTACGTGTCGGCGCAGCGCGCCGCGGGCGCGCAGGCCTTGATGGTGTTCGA
>JBBRXD010000259.1:0-3604 GCA_038248775.1 Lysobacterales bacterium
ATGGGGGCCATGCCCGCTCCTACAATGGCTGCTGCCGCGGTTACTGCTATTCGATGACTTTCGCCCAGCCCTGCCAGCCCTCGACGCGCTCCGCGACGATCTTCAGGCTGGCCAGCATCGGTACGGCGAGAAGCAGGCCGGCGATACCCCACAGGAAGCCCCACAGCATCAGCCACAGCAACATCACCAGTGGCGAGATCGCCATGCGGCGGCCAAGGATTATCGGCGTGACAAATTGAGATTCGAGTACATGCAGGCCCAGGTACAGCGCGGGTGGCAAGATCATCTGCGAAGGTGCGTCGAAGGCGACGACGCCGACCAGGCCGAGCAGTATCACGCCGCTCAATGGTCCGACGTAGGGCACGAAGTTCAAAAGCGCGGCCAGTGTGCCCCACAGCAATGCGTCCGACCAGTCCAGGCCCATCCACACCAAGCCGCCGGTCAGCAGCATCCCCAGCGTGAAGTTGAGGACGCTGATGGTCAGCACGTAGCGCGACACGTCGGTTTCAATGGTACGCAGGATTAGGATGGTGATCTGTTTTTGCTCCGCCCCCGGCAATCGCGCGATGGCCTGTCGCTGCAATCCCTGCCCGTACACCAGGAAGAAATACGCAAGCAGGGCCACTGCCAATACCGAGGCGAGGATTCGCGGCGCGCTGCTGATCAGGGTCCACAGATTCGGCGCGCGTGGTTTTTCGGCATCGGACACCGCGCTTGCGGGCGCAGCCGCGCCAGTGGCATCGACGATGGAGGCCGCCGCTTTATTGGCTTGTTCGACCTGCCTGGTCAGCTTCTTCACCTTTGGCGCGAGTTCGCGCAATTGCGTCGGCGCTTTTTTCATCCAGTCGGTCGCCGGGCTGATCAACAGGCTCGACAACCACACGGCCAACACCAAGCCACCCAGCACCACTGCCAATGATCCGAGCCAACGAGGAATCCAGATCCGCGCCAGGCGGCTGACAAGGGGGTTGCCAAGTAACGCCAGCAGCATCGCCAGCATCACTGGCACCAGCAGGTCGCTCGCCAGCCAACACGCTGCCAGACCGAAGATCACCGCGATCACGCGGACGGCGCCCGCGCCCGACGCGGGTTCATCCTCGCCCGGAGGTTCCGGCGGCGGCGTGCCCGGCGGATCGCCGACAGGCAGGCGTTCGTCGTCGGTCAGTTCCTTCGGAGGCAAGTCATCGGCAGTGGGTGAGTGCGTCATTCGATTACTGCCGACCATCCATCCATACCCGGCACGCGTTGCGCCACGAGCTTGAAGCAAACCAGCATCGGCATTGCCAGCAACACGCCGGCGATGCCCCATAACCAGCTGCAGAACAACAACCACAGCAATATCACCAGGGGCGATATCGACCAGCGCTGGCCGACGATTAGCGGCGTTATCACCTCAGATTCCAGCATTTGCAGGCCCAGGTAGATCGCCGGCGGCGCCAGTATCTTCAACGGAGTGTCGAAGGCCACCACGCCGACCAGCGCGAAGGCCACCACGCCCAGGGTCGGACCGACATACGGCGCGTAGTTGAGCAGCCCGCCAACGGCGCCCCACAGCAGCGCGTCGCCCAGCTCCAGGCCCAGCCACCACAACATGCCGGCCAGCAGCAGTGCGAGCACGCCGTTGATCAGGGTGATGGTCAACACGTAACGGGACAGTTCGGTCTCCAGCACATGCATGATGTCTGCCGATAGTCGCTTGCGCTGCCGGTCTGGCAGCATTGCAGTGAAATTTCGCTGCAGCCCCACGCCATACACCACGAAAAAATAGGCGAGCAGGATAATGGCGCCGAACAGGGCCAGCATCCGTGGCGCCGCGCGGATCAATGCCCACAGGTTCGGCGGCTTGGGTTTGTCCTGTGCCAGCGCCGCTTCGCGCTCCTTCCTGCTGGGCGCCGTGCCGGCTGCCGTCGCCAGCGACTGCGCGGCCTTGTTGGCGTCGTCCACCTGCTTGGTGATGGCCTTGAACTTCGGTGCGATCTGGCGCAGTTCCCGCGGCGCCTTCTGGAACCAGTCGCTGGCCGGCGCGACCAGCTGGCTGGCCAGCGCGATCGCCAGCACCACGCCGCCGAACACCACGAAGAACGCGCCAATCCAGCGCGGCAAATGCCATTTGCACAGGCGAGTCACCGGTGGATTGGCGATCAGCGCCAGGAACAATGCCAGCAGGATGGGAACCAGCAGGCCGCGTGCGGCCCAAAAGGCAGCCACAACCACCAGCAAGGCGAGCAGATGCACGGCGCGCCACTGGGAGGTGGGAAATGAAACGGGTGCGCTTTGCTCAGTCACTGGCGTCGGTGTTTGCAGCTTCCTGCTGCAGGGCGTTGCTGGTGGCGGCGGCGCTGGCATCTGCCGCGGCTTGGGCGGCGGCGCCGGCGGCGAGACCCGATGCGGCGCTTGCGCCCAGTGCGGTCAGCACTGCTTGAGCTGCGCTGGTGAACAGTTTTCCACCGATGCTCGGTCCGCCCGCCGCATCTGTGCGGCCCATCAGGTACCCGCTGATCGCGCCGACCGTCACGATGCGCCAGGGCGTGGCCGCGGCCTTGAATCCGCTACCGAGCTTGCCCCGGGAATCACGCGCGCGAGTGATCGACGCCTCGCAATCGATCTCAGCCATCTTCACTACTTGCAGGCGGTCTTGGATGCTCATGGCGCCTTGGGTGCCACGTCTTCAGTCTTGCCTTCCGGATCAGGCGGGCCGGGATTGGGCGCGCCGGACGCGGAGTCGGTGGAAATGGGTTGCGTGGGCGGGAAGATCACCGCCAATTGTCGCCGTGTGGCATCCAGGTCGGCGAAGGCCAGCGCTCTGCGTGCTACGCGCCAGGCATACCAAGCCACAGCCAGGCTGATCACCAGCGGTATGAACAAAGCCACTAGCAGCGGGATATCGGCCTGGTTGAGCGCGATCACGATCATCACCATCGCCGCGACCCAGGCGGTACCAATCATCAGCAATGCCAACAGCAAAAACACCAGACCGCGGATCAGCGCTACCCGCGCCAGTGAAATATCAGACATCACCAAGCGCCGGAACGAACTTCCGGCGGTGGCGTATTCGCGTGCCACGCCGCGCCCTGCTTCAAGCAGCGCGCTGACGTCCTGCTTCAACCGCTCTGCGGCGTCCAGAGCGGGCACGGATCAATCTTTCGAACGGGTCAGCTTGGCAATCAGGTAACCGGCTGCGAAAGCAGCGCCAAAGCTTACCCAGGGACGCGTGCGGATCAGGTCTTCGGCCTGGTCGATCACGTCCTTGCCCGAATCGATGAGACCTTCGAGTTTTTCGTCGAGCACGGCTTTGGCGCTGCGCGCCGCGTCCATGCCACTTTCAACTGCATCAGCGACGCCGACCGTTACCTGGTCACGGGCAAGCGCGGCTTTTTCCGCGATGCTCGGCTCGTTGGCGGCTTTGCCGTTGTTGGGATCGTTGGCCATTGTCTTGCTTCCTGTGTGGCGTGTTGGGTGTGACGCACTTCAGGTTAAGCCGTGTTGGCTGAGCCTGCCTTAAATTCACTGCATCGGCAACTCGCCGCGGGCGCCGCCGCGCTGCAGCGCCAGCACCAGGGTTTTAGGCGCCGGCGACAACTGCGCGCGGAAGGCGTTGATGTCC
>JBBRXD010000260.1:0-3595 GCA_038248775.1 Lysobacterales bacterium
ACTTGAAGTTGGCGCCTGGCGTCATGATGCGATCGAACTTGCCGAAGCGAAGCACGACGCCGCGCTGCCGCTCGTCCACCAGCTTGAAGCTGTTGAACACCATGAACAGCACCAGCAAGGGCAGGATCCAGAACAGCGGGTTGCCGTTGCCGCCGCCGCCACCGAACAGATCGCGAAGACGCTGGATGATGCCGTCCATGCCGCCACCGGACCCGTTGTTGCCCCACGGGGACTGCTTGCCCTTTCCGGGCTGATTCCAGGCCATGCTTGCTCCGAAACGGGGCGGATGTCCGCCCGCGTGTTTATTGAGTGTCAGGATTGTAAGTAGGGGCGACGGGGGCCACAAGCAAGAGGGCCTGCAACAAATGTCCGCCCGGCTCGTTGACGGCCCGCTCGGCGGTCGCCAGCGGCATCTCCAGTTGCAGCCGCCAGCCGTGTTCGTCGCTGGTTTCGCCCCGGACCACGCCCAGGCTGTGCAGGCGGGCCCGAAGGCGGCCCTGGCCGGGCCCCAGCAGCAGCTCGCCCGAGACCAGCCGGTCACTGAACCGTTGCGCCAGGGACGCCTTTAGCAGGTCCAGACCCGCGCCAGACACGGCCGACAGCCATATCCGTTCACGCTGGTAGGCGCCGGCGTCGGTGCTCGGGTCCACGGCTGGATCACGATGGGCGTCGGCGCCGTCGATGCGGTCGATCTTGTTGAACACCAGTATCTGCGGGATGTCGCCAGCGCCGATGTCCGCCAGTACGGCGTCCACCTGGCCAATACGCTCGTCGCGCGATTCGTCCGCGGCGTCCACGATGTGCAGCAGCAGGTCCGCGTCGCGAGCTTCCGACAACGTCGACCGGAACGCAGCCACCAGTTCGTGCGGCAGGTCGCGAACGAATCCCACGGTATCGGACAAGGCAATCGGACCGGCTGCAGAGTTCATGCGCCGCACCGTTGGATCGAGCGTGGCGAACAACTTGTCCACGGCCAGCACGTCGGAACCGGTGAGCGCGTTGAACAAGGTTGACTTGCCGGCATTGGTGTAGCCGACCAGCGCGACCCGCGGGATGGCGTTGCGGACGCGCGACCGGCGCATCTGGGTGCGCTGCACTTCAACCTTGTCGAGTCGTTGTTCAAGTTGCAGGCGGCGCTTCTGGATCAGGCGACGATCGGTTTCCAGCCGGGTCTCGCCAGGGCCGCGCAGCCCGATCGAACCGCCGCGCTGGCTGTCGAGCCCGCTATGCGCGCGAACGAGCCGCGCGGCCAGGTGCTTGAGCTGCGCGAGTTCGACTTGCAACTTGCCCTCGTGCGATATCGCGCGCTGGGCAAAAATATCGAGGATCAAACCGGTGCGGTCGACCACGCGGCGATCCAGCGCCTTGGAAAGATTGCGTTCCTGCACCGGGCTTAGCGTCTGGTTGAACAACACCAGGCCGGCGCCGACGGCATCGCATGCCGCCTTCACTTCTTCCACCTTGCCGGTGCCGATGTACAGCGCGGCAGTAGGCCGTTCAACCCGTGCGTTGACGGTGCCGACCACGCTCGCGCCCGCCGATCGGGCAAGTTCTCTGAATTCATCAAGCAGCTCGCTGTCCTGCCGCCCCGGTGCGTGGGGCTGGACCAGCAGTGCGTTTTCGGACTTGCGCGCAGGCGCGGGGATGTTCGCCGTCAAGGATTACTCGTCGCGCTCGGCGTCGCCGGCGTCGCCGTTTTCGCCGGCGTCCGCGGACTGGACTTCACCACCGCCCGGGCCCATGCGCACGTTGCGCGCCGGAACCACGGTGGAAATGGCGTGCTTGTAAACCATCTGGCTGACGGTATTGCGCAGCAGCACCACGAACTGGTCGAAGCTTTCGATGGTGCCTTGCAGCTTGATGCCATTGACCAGGTAAACGGCCACGGGAACGCGTTCGCGACGCAGGGCATTCAGGAACGGGTCTTGCAGCGATTGGCCTTTGGTCATCTTGGACTCCGAATTATTATTATTGCGCGCCAGGTGGCGCGATCCGCGGCCAAAGGGTCCAGGCCGCCAAATCAAGCACCCGCACTCTACACCGGCCGGCGGTTAGCGGCGAGTGATGAACTGCTTGAAGGCGGCTTCCAGTTCAGCCCCGTCCACGCCAGGATCCAGCCAGCGCGTGTCCAGTTCGCCGCGCAGCCAGGTGAATTGGCGCTTGGCCAGTTGCCGGGTGGCGGCAATGGCCTGATCACGAAACTGGATCGCGTCGATGGCGCCGTCGAGATGCGCCCAGGCCTGTCGATAGCCGACGGCGCGCATCGCGGGCAAGTCCGGATGCAGGCGCGTGTCGCTTCGCAGGCTTCGCACTTCATCCAGCAAGCCCGCGGCCAGCATCGCGTCGAAGCGGGCTTCGATGCGCGCATGCAGGACCCCCCGGTCGGTCGGTGCCAGGGCCAGCTTCAGCACCCGGAACGGGAAACTCTTCGCTTGTCTCGACGATTGCCACTCGCTGATCGGCACGCCGGTCAACCGCCACACTTCCAGCGCGCGGACGATCCGCTGCGGGTCGTTGCGATGAATTCGAGCCGCCGCCGCCGGGTCGTGGCTCGCCAGTTCCTGGTGCAACGCGTCCCAGCCATGCGACTGGGCTTGTTCGATCAACTGCGCGCGAATCTGCGGATCCGCCTCGGGCATGGCCGACAGGCCGTGCAGCAGCGCGCGGAAATACAGGCCCGTGCCCCCGGCGAGGATCGGCACCTTGCCTGCGGCCGCCAGCATGGTCATGGCTGACAATGCGTCAGCGGCGAAGTCGGCGGCCGAATACACCTGGTGTGGATCGCGAATATCCACGAGGTGGTGTCGCACGCGTTGCAGGATTTCGCGATCAGGCTTGGCCGCGCCGATGTCCAGCCCGCGATAGACCAGCGCGGAATCCACGCTGATCACTTCGCTGCCCAGTCGCGCCGCCCAATCCAGGGCCAACGCGGTCTTGCCCGACGCAGTCGGGCCCATCAACGCAATGGCGAGGGGACGCATGTCCGCCTTCGCGCCGTGGCCCATCGCTTCAGGCACCGGCGCAGCGCAGTTCGTCTTGCCGGGCGCAGCTGATGTTTGGCGGCGAACTGGGCGCCATGCGCGCGGCTCCGGACGAGGTTCCCGGAGCTTAACCCGGCAATAGCGTTATAGTCGCGGCCATGGATCGATTGAAAGCCTTCGGTTTCCTCATGGTGTTCGCCGTGCCCGCGCAAATGCCGCTGGCGGCCTGGCTCGCATCCAGCACCGGCTGGCCTAATGCGTCAGCCTGGTTCCCCCTGTTCTTCCTGTTCGTGATGTTGCCGGCGGTGGACCTGATGCTGGGACACGACCCGCGCAACGTCCCGCCGGAACAGGAACGAGAGGTTGCGCTGCAGCCCTGGTTCCGCGCCCTCACCCTGCTTGCCCTGCCCGTGCACGTCGGCGTGCTTGTCTGGTCGGCGTCCTGGTTCATGCAAGCGCCGCTGGATGTGGTCGGCCAGGCTGGTTGGCTGCTGTCGCAGGGTCTCCGGCGAACGGCGATGTCTTGCCTGGGTCGCCGCTCAGGATCGCCGCCCGGCCGGCGAGCTGCCGCCGCGGCGCGGGACCGCGGCACCATTCCGCGCACTGGCGGTTGG
>JBBRXD010000261.1:0-3577 GCA_038248775.1 Lysobacterales bacterium
CATGTAAGGCGGGGCGCGCCCCCCCGGGGTGAAGCCCCGCGGGCGGTGCGCGCGCGCGTGGGGGCGGCCCGCGCACGCCAGCACGCTCGTTGCGGCAAGACCAATTCCTTCATGCGGCAAGACGAGACAGAACGGTTTTGCCGCTTGCGCGACCGCGACCAGGCCATGCTGGAACGGGCGATGGCAGCATTGCAGCTTTCCGCGCGCGCTACGCAGCGGATATTGCGCGTCGCGCGCACCATCGCCGACCTGGAAGGCAGCGATGACATCGGCACCCAACATCTGACCGAGGCCATCGGCTACCGACAGCTTGATCGCGACGAATTGCGCCCTGCGGCGTGACCGGCGCGCGTGCTTTGCCAGTGGCAAGCACCAGCGCATGGATTGAACTCCTGCCCAATCAGCGCACCGCCGTACCCAACGGATCGAATTCAACCGTCACTGCAGGCGCGATGCGGCGACCGAAGCCACACACCGCAATGGCGCCGATCGCCAGTCCGTCGATTTCGAAAAGACGCTCGGCGCACTCGTCGTTGATCGCGCCGGTGACAAAGGCACCGTAACCGAGCTCCGTTGCCGTGATGTACAGGTTCTGCGACAGATGCCCGGCATCGAGTTGGATGACTCGCCAGGCCTTGGCGTGATTGCGGTATTTCCAGAAGTTCCGGCCGAAGCGCGCCGCCATCAACACCAGTACCGGCGCATTGGCGAACCATTGCTGTCCGGCCACCAGTTCCGCTGCCAGCGGCCCGATCGTCTTGGCATCGACTTTGCGTAGAACCTGCAAGGCATGGCCGGTGGAATGGTAGTGATACAGGCCCGGCGCAAGGCCCTCGACCCGCTGCACCAGCACGAAGGCCTCGATCGGGTGCAGGCCGCCGCCCGACGGGCTGTTCTTCTTCAATGCGATGGCACCAGGCGCGAGCTCCTGCGTTGCCTGCGCACCGAACACCCGATGCAGCAGGCTGGCCAGGTCAGGCAGTGCAACGTGGTGACCGGGATCGAAATTCCGACAGGTGGTGCGTTGGGCCAGCAGCGCGTCCAGCGCGGTCTTGCGCGGCGCCGGAAGCGCCATCCATTCCGATGTTGGCCGCAGGGCGAGCGCTTCGGGTGGCGGCGGGCCATTGCGTCGGAAGAGATCGCCGAGCGTGCGCTTGCCCAAGCGCTTTTCCTCGCGATCGACATCGACGCCTTGCCATCGGCTGAAGCTGTGCGCCACGGCGGCCGGCGTCCACCAGCCGGTTTCGACCAGCGTGGCGTCGCGCGCGAGCAAGCCTGCATGCGCCGCGTGGTCGCCGATCAGTAGCCCGGTGTTGATGAGGAACTGGACGCGTTCCGCGCCGAAGCGCGCGGCCACGGCATCGCCGTCCACCCATTCGCCGGCGGCAAGGCCGTCGAACACCGCCAAGTCGGCCAGTTGCAGCGGAACTTCCCGACCCAGGTGTGGTGCCAGCGCCCGCCAGCCGCTGGCGGCATCGTCGCCCGACAGGATTTGCTGGATGGACAGCGCCGGCGGGTCCTCGCGCTGGATCATCAGCAGCGTCGGTCGTTTCACTTTCATGGCGCGATTGTGCCGGAGAAAATGTTGCGCTGGTGCGATGCAGCGGCTAGCCTGACGGCGCTCCAATCAGGGGTAGCAGGGGAAACCGAATGACCAGCATTATTTCCGTCGAGGTAGCGCGCGAGCTGTTGAAGCACCTGGCGCACGATGATGATTTCCGCGCCGACTTCCAGAAGAATCCGCGGGCCGCGCTCGCCAAGCTCGGCCACGAAACTCCTGCCGCCGACCGCGGCGCGGAAGGACGCGACCCCGTCCTGCCCTTGGCGCGCTTGCGCGGAGGCCTGGCAAGCAAGGACAAAATTGCTGCTGCCACGGACGCGATGCTCGCCACCTACGATACTTACGCTCGCACGGGCGATGAATCGGTTCTGGCCTTCCACCAGTTCGACTTCTGCGCCGAATAAGCAGTCGCAAAAAAGCTGCCATGCGGAACCTGCCCGGGCAGCCGTCCTCAGGTCTTGTCGGCCAGGGTGGGCTGCGCCAGGGCGGCGTCGAGTTTTTCCATGCGGCTGCGCAGGAAGGGCGTGGTCCGGGCGTTGGGCCAGGCAACCAGGAAACGATCAAGTTGCGCCCTCGCGGGTTTGAGTTGCCTGGCCAACACCAGGTACTCGGCGCCGGACAGCAGGGCCAGGTTGCTCTGCACCACGTTGGCCGCGTTCAGTGACTGGTCGATATTGAATTCGGCGTAGGCGCGGCCGCGGTGCGTGGCCAACCACCCTGCCTCGCGGGCGGCTTCCAGGTTGCGGCCGCTCGCCGCCCGCGCGCGCATCAACAGCGCATGGCTGAGGTAAAGCTCGTTGCCGTCGTGCAGCGGCTGCAGCTTCTCGACCGCCGCTTCCGGCTTGCCCGCATCCATCAACAAGGCGGCCTCGAGCATGGCGGCCGCGTTGACCAGCGCGGGATAGCCACTCACAAGCGCCTTGGCTTGCGCCAGGGACAAGGCGCGACGGCCGAGCGCGGCGTCGCCATTTTCAGTGGCAATGACACCGGCCATCAGCGCGAGGAAGGTGTCACCCAGGCGCACCACCGGGCTGGGTCCATCCAGCCACTTGACCTGGTCTGAGACAAACAATGCCAGGTCACTGGTCAAATTCGAGTCGGGCGAGAACGCTCGCAGCGACAACTGCATCAGGCGGGTCCGGCGCTCGGTATCGGGCGTGACCTGGGACGATGCCTTGAGCAATCTTTCCATCGCCGTCATGCCCTCGTCCCAGCGGCCGCGATCGAGCGGAAAGATCGCCTCGGAGGCGCGCAGGGAGAAGTCGATGTTCGACACGCGGGTGGGCCTTTGCGATGCCAGCACCTGTTCGGCTTCGTCGTATCGCCGAAGCACGGCGAAAGCTTCGGCATGCTCCCGGTTGTAGCCGGTGCCGCCCAGCGAGGCGTAGGTCTGGAACGACGCCAAGGCATCGCCGTATTGCTCCTCTATCAACTGCAGCACGCCTTGCAGGTAATAGGCGGAGCGCATCCTGGAATTGCGCGGCACCAGCGCCGGGCGCAGGAACTCCAGGGCCCCCTTGCGCTGGTAGCTGTGGTACCAGGAGGTCAGGCTGTAGTTGTAATACCCCATGTATTCGTCGGGGTACAGCTCGGTCAGCAAGCGCCACTTGGCAAGCGCCTCGGGGGCGGGATCGTAGTTGGCAAGCGTTGCGTCGAGGAACAGCATCTCGCGATGGGTCAATCGCGACCGGAGCGACTTGGCTTTTTCGAGCAAGCGGTAATATCCCGCGTCGTCGCCCATACCCAGGCGAAGCCTGGCCAGTTCGATGTAGGCCATCGCGAAATTCGAATCGAGCTTGATCGCCTCTTCCTGCAGCGCGGCCGCCTCTTCGATCCGACCTTCCCGGCGCAACTTCTGCCCCAGGCTGTAGGCGCGCAAGGCATTGAGGTCGCGCGTGGTCGCCTCGGGCAAGGCTTTGTTTTCGGCCTTGATGTCCTTCACGGACTCGCCGAATTTCTCCCGCATGCTCATCGCGACCGTGTCCAGCGAGCCGAGCAGTGACTCCACGCCGCGCC
>JBBRXD010000262.1:0-3566 GCA_038248775.1 Lysobacterales bacterium
CGTGGGCCTGGCCGATCCGCGCGCCCTGCAGATGGCGCTGGAAGCCTGGGACGCCTACGAGCGCCTGGGTAGTCCGGAAGGCGATCTCGCGCTGGCGCAACTTGCCATCTACCTGGCGACCTGCGCGAAATCCAATGCCGCCTATTCCGCGTTCAATCGCGCCCGCGATGACGTGGGCAAGCACGGAACGCAGGACGTACCGATGCACTTGCGCAACGCGCCCACGCGCCTGATGAAAGACCTGGGCCATGGCGCGGGTTACCAGTACGACCACGACATGGAAGGTGGCGTTGCCTTGGGACAAACGGGCTTTCCCGAGGCAATGGGCGAGCGCGTCTACTACGAGCCGGTGGATCGCGGCCTGGAAATCCGCCTGAAGGAAAAACTTGAGCAACTGCGCGCAGCGCGGGCGTCGAGCCGGGGAAAGAAATGAACCTGCAATTGTTGGGCGTGGTAATGGCGGGCGGAGCGCTCGGCGCCGCCGGGCGGCACCTGATGGGCGGCTGGATGGTTCGGCATGTCGGGCATTCGTTGCCGTGGGGCACGCTGGCCGTGAACCTGATCGGTTCGTTCGCGGCTGGATTCCTGCTGGTCTGGCTGGAGAACCGTGGCCCCAGCGCACTTTACTGGCGCGCCTTCCTGATGGTCGGGGTGCTCGGCGCGTTGACCACCTATTCCGCATTGATGGTGGAAACCCTGATTTTCAGCCGCACCGCGCGGCCTGGCGCGTTGGTCGCCTATCTGGCCCTGACCCTTGCCGGTGGTTTCTTGCTGGTCTGGGCCGGCGCGCGGCTGGGCGAAATCTTGCGTAGCTGAGGTGGAAATGCGCACATTCGTTGCGGGAATGGACGGGACGCAGCGATAATTCCGCGTCCCGTTTCATTTCTGGAATGCACCGATGCTCGATCCGTCCCTCCTGCGCGGCCAACTGGCCGAAACCGCTGCTCGCCTGCTGGCCGCGCGGGGCTTCCAGCTTGACGTCGCTGCCTTCGAAAAACTGGAGGCCGAACGCAAGCAACTGCAGGCGCGCACCCAGGAATTGCAGAATCAGCGCAACACCCGGTCCAAGGCGATCGGACAGGCCAAGGCCAAGGGCGAGGACACTTCTGTCTTGATGGCCGAAGTCGCCGGGTTGGGTGATGAGCTTAAGGATTCCGAGGCGCGTCTTGAGCAATTGCAGTCGGCGATGGAGTCGATTGCGCTGGACATTCCAAATTTGCCCGATGCCTCGGTTCCCGAAGGCAAGGACGAACACTCCAACGTCGAACTCAAGCGCGTCGGCAAACCGCGCGTGTTCGATTTCAAGCCACTGGATCATATCACCCTGGGCGAGCGCCATGGCTGGCTGGATGCCGAAGCGGGCGCCAAGCTTTCCGGCTCGCGCTTCACGGTGATGCGTGGCCAGTTGGCGCGCCTGCATCGCGCGCTGGCGCAATTCATGATCGACCTGCACACCAACGAGCACGGTTACCTGGAGTGCAACGTGCCGCTGCTGGTCAATGCCGAGAGCATGCGCGGTACGGGGCAGTTGCCGAAGTTCGAGGAAGATTCGTTCCGTACCCACATCGGCGACTCGAAGCGCTACCTGATTCCAACGTCCGAAGTGCCATTGACCAATCTGGTGCGCGACGAAATCCTCGAAGACGCACAGCTGCCCATGTGGCTGACCGCGCACTCGCCGTGTTTCCGCTCCGAAGCCGGCAGCTACGGCAAGGACGTGCGCGGCATGATCCGCCAGCACCAGTTCGAAAAAGTGGAGCTGGTGGCGATTGCCCGTCCCACCGAGAGCTACGCCGTGCACGAGCAGATGACCCTGCACGCCGAGGCAGTGCTGGAAAAACTTGGGTTGCCGTATCGCCGCCTGCTGCTTTGCGCAGGCGACATGGGCTTTGGTGCGAGCAAGACGCATGATCTGGAAGTGTGGTTGCCCGGCCAGGACAGCTATCGCGAAATCAGCTCGATATCCAACTGCGAAGCGTTCCAGGCGCGGCGCATGCAGGCGCGCTGGCGCAATCCTGCTACCGGCAAGCCAGAACCGGTGCACACGCTCAATGGTTCCGGTGTGGCCGTCGGTCGCGCCCTGGTGGCGGTGATGGAGAATTACCAGCAGGCCGATGGCTCGATTGAAGTACCCGCGGTGTTGCGTGCCTACATGGGGGGCACGACGCGCATTGCATGAGCACGCCAGATCTCAACGACCTTCAGTTTTTCGCGATCGTCGTCGAGCATGGTGGCTATGCGGCGGCAGAGCGCGCGTTCGGAATTCCGAAATCGCGGCTGAGTCGTCGCATTACCCAGCTTGAAGCCGACCTGGGTGTGCGTCTATTGCAGCGTTCGACTCGATGGCGACGGCGAGCTGGTGCTTCGGCGCTTCGGCCAGATCAACGAATTGCTGGTTGCGAGCCCGGGCTACCTGAATCGTCGCGGCCGCCCGCTGTTACCGGCAGAACTGGTTTCGCACTCGACCCTGAGCATGAGCGAAGAAGAGACCAGGCAGCGATGGACGCTTTACGGACCCGGCGATGCCATTGAGCGCGTTGAAATCCAGCCAAGCCTGATGACCCACGACTTTCCGCTGCTGATAGCCGCGGCGAAAGCAGGGTTGGGCATCGCGCTGTTGCCCGAGTCGGTGTGCGCCGACGCGGTACGCAGCGGTGACCTGGGGGTAGTGGTGCCCGATTGGCACCTGCCATGCGGTGTTCCCGTCACGGCGCGGACTGTTGCCGGCCGTGCGGGTGTTCATTGATTTTCTCGCCGAAAAGATTCCGCCGATGATCGAGGCCAATCGGCTGAAGTGCGTTGAGATCAGGCGCGTTTAGAGCGACGCCAGCGGTTCGATGAAGCCAATCCGGGTGAGGTTCGCGTTGTTGGCGCGCGCCAGCACCTGTGCCAGCAACTGGTATTCCGAACCGCTGTCGGCATCTATTTTCAGAAGTGGCTGGCGATTGGGGTCAATGACGCCGTTGGCGGTGAGCCCGCGCATGGCTTCGGACCGGAAGCGCGTGTCGAGTTCTTCGATGTTAACGGGAGCGCCGTTCCAGCTGATCGCGCCCGATGCATCGATGTGCAGGCGGATGGGTTCCAGTGCGAGCGCTTTGTCTTCGCCTGGCTGGGGAAGCGCGAGCGGAATGGGATGGGAGATTGCGGGCACCGTGACCATGAAGATCACCAGGAGGACCAGCATCACGTCCACAAGGGGAGTGATATTCATGTCGCGCATTGAGCTGCCGGAACTGGACAGGAAGGCCATGTCGTTCTCCTAAGCGTGCGTGGACACCCGGGCTAGGGGCCAGAGGTCAGACTAGCATTGGGAGCGAAGAATGTGGGATTCCCGTCAGCGCCCGACTTGAACTTCGCGGCAAGTGCCCGCGAACTCGACTTCGCCGCGGACCAGCCCCGCCCCTGTGTCCACGATCAAAGTGAACTCGCCCGTGTACCGCGCAAGCTTCAGTCCGTAGCGCGTTCCGTCAGCTGCCACCAATCGTGCGACATAGGATTCCTGCGTTGCTTGGCCCTGGCCGCCCGCGCGACCGTGCAGCGTCTTGATCCGGAACTGCAAATTATCC
>JBBRXD010000263.1:0-3557 GCA_038248775.1 Lysobacterales bacterium
GCGGGCTCGCTGTGGGAGCGGGCTTGCTGTGGGAGCGGGCTTGCCCGCGATGCGTTTGCAGCGGTGTTGAGAGTCGCGGGCAAGCCCGCTCCCACAAGTGCTCAATTGCTAACCGCCTGTAAGCTTCTGGAAATTCAGGGTGACGCCGTCGGTATCGACAACCACCGTATCGCCCTGGCCGAACTCGCCAGAAAGAATCCGATTGGCCAGCGGATTTTCCAGTTGCTGCTGGATCGCACGCTTAAGCGGCCGTGCGCCATACACCGGGTCGAAGCCGATATTACCGAGCAGCGCCAGCGCCGCATCGCTGATCTCCAGCTTGATCTGCCGTTCCGCCAAGCGCGTGGCCAGGTAGGCGGTCTGGATTTTTGCGATGGCCTGGATCTGTTCGGCGGCCAGCGGGTGGAAGACCACGATATCGTCGAGGCGGTTGATGAATTCCGGGCGGAAGTGCTGCTGCACTTGTGCCATCACTGCGGCGCGCATACGGGCGTAGGTTTCGTCGTCGGAATCGGATGAGTTGTCGGCGATTTCCTGGATGTGCTGCGAGCCCAGGTTCGAGGTCATCACGATCACTGTGTTGCGGAAGTCCACGGTGCGGCCCTGGCCGTCGGTCAGGCGACCGTCGTCGAGCACCTGCAACAGGATGTTGAAGACATCCGGGTGCGCTTTTTCCACTTCGTCCAGCAAGATTACCGAGTACGGGCGGCGGCGTACGGCTTCGGTCAGGTAACCGCCTTCCTCATAGCCGACATAGCCCGGGGGCGCGCCGATCAGGCGGGCCACGGAATGTTTTTCCATGAACTCGCTCATGTCAATGCGAATCATCGCGTCGCCGGAATCGAACAGGAATTCGGCCAGCGCCTTGCACAGCTCGGTCTTGCCCACGCCGGTCGGGCCCAGGAACAGGAACGAACCATTAGGCCGGCTCGGGTCCGACAGGCCCGCGCGCGAGCGGCGGATCGCGTCAGATACGGCTTTGAGCGCCTCGTCCTGGCCGATCACGCGCTTGTGCAGCTCGTCTTCCATGCGCAGCAGTTTTTCGCGCTCGCCCTCCAGCATCTTGTTGACCGGAATGCCGGTCCAGCGCGACACGACTTCGGCAATTTCTTCAGCAGTCACCTTGTCCTGCAGCAGCTTGAAGCCCTTGGACTCGGTCTCCTGCGCCGCCTTCAACTGCTTGTCGAATTCCGGCAGGCGGCCGTACTGGATTTCACTCATCTTGGCGAAATCCTGGGTGCGATGCGCGGCTTCCAACTCCAGCTTCGCCGCCTCGATCTGTTCCTTGATGCGCGACACGCCGGTCAGCGCGGCTTTCTCGGACTTCCAGATTTCCTCCAGGTCAGAGAAAGTGCGCTCGAGTTCGTCTATTTCCGTTTGAAGATCAGCCAGCCGCTGCTTCGATTCCTTATCCTTTTCACGGCGCAGGGCTTCGCGCTGGATCTTCAGCTGGATCAGCCGGCGTTCCATGCGATCCATCTCTTCGGGCTTGGAATCGATCTCCATGCGGATGCGCGAGGCCGCTTCGTCCATCAGGTCGATGGCCTTGTCGGGCAGCTGTCGGTCAGCGATATAGCGATGCGACAGCGTGGCTGCCGCAACGATGGCCGGGTCGGTTATTTCCACGCCATGGTGCACGGCGTAGCGCTCCTTCAGGCCGCGCAGGATAGCGATGGTGTCTTCCACCGACGGCTCGCCGACGAACACTTTCTGGAAACGACGTTCCAGCGCCGCATCCTTTTCCACGTACTTGCGATATTCGTCCAGCGTGGTGGCGCCGATGCAATGCAGCTCGCCGCGTGCGAGCGCGGGCTTGAGCATGTTGCCGGCATCCATTGAACCCTCGGCCTTGCCCGCGCCCACCATCGTGTGCAGTTCGTCAATGAACAGGATGACATTGCCTTCCTGCTTCGAAAGATCGCTCAATACCGCCTTCAGGCGCTCTTCGAATTCGCCACGGAATTTCGCACCGGCAATCAGTGCGCCCATGTCCAGCGACAGCACGCGGCGGTTGCGCAGGCCCTCGGGCACTTCGCCATTGATGATGCGTTG
Organism: Lysobacterales bacterium; assembly: GCA_038248775.1. Classification (GTDB taxonomy): domain Bacteria; phylum Pseudomonadota; class Gammaproteobacteria; order Xanthomonadales; family Xanthomonadaceae; genus Arenimonas. Next base: position 2,053 of record JBBRXD010000263.1, read on the forward strand.
CGCCAGACCTTCAACAATCGCGGTCTTGCCGACGCCGGGCTCGCCAATCAACACCGGATTGTTCTTGGTCCGGCGCTGCAGCACCTGGATGGTGCGGCGGATTTCCTCATCGCGGCCGACCACCGGGTCGAGCTTGCCGCTCTCGGCACGCTCGGTCAGGTCGATGCAGTATTTTTCCAGGGCCTGGCGATTTTCTTCGGCGTTCTCGTCTTGCACTTTCTCGCCTCCACGCAGATTTTCGATGCCCTTTTCCAACGTCGCCCTGGTTGCGCCCGCAGCCTTCAATGCCTGACCGGCCGCGCCCTTGTCGTCCAGCATCGCCAGCACGAAGAGTTCCGAGGCGATGAAGGAATCGCCACGGTCCTGTGCCAGCTTGTCGGTCACGTTCAACAGGCGTGCCAGGTCATTGCCGACGCTGATATTGCCTTCCTGCCCAGAAACCTTCGGCAGGTTATCCAGGGTCTCAACCAGACTCTGCCGCAGCGTCGTCACGTTGACGCCCGATTGCGCCAGCAGCGGCCGCGTGCTGCCACCCTTCTGGTCCACCAGGGCCAGCAGCAGATGCGCCGGTTCAATCAGGTTGTGGTCGCGGCCCACGGCCAGCGACTGGGCGTCGCTGAGGGCCTGCTGGAATCGCGAGGTCAGTTTGTCCATACGCATGGCGGCGGTCCGATGGTTGGGGTGCAGTGCTGTCCCATCATCACCAAGTGGGGCGCAACCTACCCTGACTCAAGTCAAATCTGTGTAGGAGCGGGCTTGTTGTGGGAGCGGGCTTGCCCGCGATTCTCCACATCTGGGCAGACTGTCGCGGGCAAGCCCGCTCCCACAGCAAGCCCGCTCCCACACACACACCACATGTCATGGGTCGAGAGGGTTTGCGCCGGGTTCCAGCCAGTCGGCACCCCAGAAGGGATAGTTGCGGATGTCGTCAACGAGGCCGGCGCGCAGGGGGTTGGCGATGAGGTAGCGCGCTGCGGCGCGAATATTTTCTGACTTGCGCAGGGCATGGTCGTGGAAGCTGGCCTGCCACAAGGACTGCACGCCGATCAGTGGTCGCAGGCGAATGGTCAGCAAGCCCTTCACTCGCTGGATCACCGTTGACAGTGCTTCGCGTTGCCCCAGTTGTAGCAACAGATGCATGTGGTCGGGCATCAGCACCCAGGCAATCAGCTCGGCATCCGGCCATGAAACGGCAGCATTGAGTGTGCTGCTTGCGAGGCAGCCAGCGTGGAACTCGCGAAAATGCGCGCTTCGCCCGGAAGTGACGATGGTTACCAGATAAATCTGGCCGGGAATCGATACCCTGCCATTGCGCAAAGCGCGACTGTTTGGCGTGCGGGAAGCGTCCATGTGCTGAAGCCTGGACGGGTCGCGATCCAAGCGCCGTCGGCCAACCGCACGAAGCTCTGTAAGGCGAAGCTCCTGTGGGAGCGGGCTTGCCCGCGACTTTCATGAGGCCGTCGCGGACAAGCCCGCTCCCACACAAGCCTTTTCGCGGGCAAGCC
>JBBRXD010000264.1:0-3555 GCA_038248775.1 Lysobacterales bacterium
GGGCTGGGATGGGGGGGGGGCGCGGCGTGGCCGGGTTGGCCTGGGTTTACCCCCTGGGGGGCCAGGCCCGCTCCCACCATGAGCAAGCTGGCCGAGGCAGTGCGCCGCGCAGCGGGAGGAAGTGACGTATCGGCGTTGATCGACGACATGGAACGCCTGCGCAACGAGCCCGCGCTCAAACGCGCGTTGTGGCCGCGCCTGCGGGCGCTGCGCCGGAGTCATTGAATGAGTGCGCTGGCTGCCGATGCATCACAGGTCAGGATCATGCGCCATGTCGATATCGAGGCCGTGTCGGCAATCGAACAACGCGCCTATGTCTTTCCGTGGACGCCGGGCATCTTCCGCGACTGCCTGCGGGTCGGGCACGAATGCTGGGTGCTTGATTGCCGGACTGGCATCATTGGCTACGGGGTATTGAGCTGCGCGGCAGGAGAAGCGCACGTGCTCAACGTCTGTGTTGCACCCGAGCACCAGGGCCACGGCCATGGCCGGCATATCCTGCGCCGGCTGGTGGATATCGCGCGCTGGCACATGGCCGATCGGGTGTTCCTGGAAGTGCGACCGTCCAATCCGGGTGCGATCGCCTTGTACGACAGTGAAGGCTTCAACGAGATTGGTCGCCGGCCCAACTACTATCCCGCGCACAAGGGGCGCGAGGATGCCATCGTCATGGCTCGCGAGTTGCTGCCACCGGAGTAGCCGGTTTCGAAGTGCGCTCGATCCATGCTGGAATCGCTTCGCGTGCATGCGCGTAGCCTGCCTCGACCACCTTGTGGAAACACGATACGTCCAGGATGTTGAACTGGTACACCGACGGCGTCAGCAGCAAGTCCGCGCGCGCGCCGAGTTCGCGCACCCGCGCCACGGTTCCGATTTCGGTGGACTTGAGCATCAGGGTGGCGAGGCTGGGTACACGGATGCGCCGCTTTCCGCCGAACAGGCGCGAGCCGAGCAAGGCCCAGGCCGAGGGCACGTGTTTGTAGTCGAGCAGGTATTCCTTGCGCGTGGACAGGTCCACCGCGATCACCCGACCGACCGGCATCGTCTGCATCACATCCACCGGCAGGCTGTTCAAGACCGACCCATCAATGGCCAGTTGGGCCTGATGCACGGCCGGCGGCATCACGCCGGGCAAGGCAGCGCTGGCACTGAGCGCCAGCCACAGCGGCCCGCGCTGGTGCACGTTTGACGCGCCGGTGGACAGGTTGCTGGACAAGCAGAAAAACGGGATCGGCAAGTCTTCGATATTGCCTGGCAGGTGCTGGCGCAACAGGTGACGCATGCGCCGGCCGCGCAATAATGAAACCAGCGGCAAGGTGTAATCCGAAAACGGCTTGCCCTTGACGAAGGCTTCATAGGCCACGTTGATGGCGTGCGCCGCGGGCCAGTCGTAGGACATCGCCGCCGCCATGATGGCCCCGATGCTCGAACCACCCACCCAGTCCAGCGGGACAGCCGATTCCTGCATGGCCTGGTACACGCCCAGATGGGCAAATCCGCGGATGGCACCGGCGCCCAGTACCAGGCCGGTGGCGCGACCGGAAATGACGCGGAGCACGCGTTGCAGGTCGTCGGGACGGTCGGCGCGGACATGCAAATGGAAATCCACCTCGCGTGCTTCAAGCCAGGCCAGCGTGCCGGTGATCGGCGTCGCTGCTTCCAACTGCATCAGCACCAGGGCCTGGCTCGAGCCGCCTGCGCGCTCGTGGGTAGCCTCCAGTTCCGATTCCCAGGTACGCAGTGCGGAGTCGCCACTGGCATCGCCAATACGCAGAACCAGGTCGGCCTGGCGCATGCAGAAGACAGACCAGGGCGTCGCCGAAGGATCGCAGCGGAACACTACATGGTCGAAGCTTGACTCCTGGTCGGCGAGCCAATGCTTCAGGGCTGCGTCGGGGTACTGCATCCCATGCAGGGAGTCGGTTGGCGCACCGACCTGGCCAAGGGTTTCGCGACGAAGGTCGATGGTCGCGCCTTGCGCAGCGAGGCCCGCGACCAGCGATTCGCAGAAGTCAGTCACGCGCGCTGAATTGTCCAACGGTAGCAGCGCGATGGTCTTAAGCACGCGGCTGCCGGCGGGTCGCGGCTGCATGTTCTGCCGCATCCGGTCTGCAACGCTGGCCGCCAGGCGCATCACCAGCGCCGGGTTTTGCCGGGCCATCAATTCCAGGCCATTGCGGTCCACGCGCACCAGCAGGCTGTCGCGGATAGCGCGCACACCGGCGCTGCGCGGATGCCCGGTCAGCAGGCCAGCCTCGCCCACGCTCTCGCCAGGCGCCACTTCACCCAGCAGGATGTCCTCTTCGCCGGGCGCGTCGGCGACATCGCGCCAGACACGAAGGCGGCCGCGCACCAGCAAGTACATGCTCGAGCCCGGCTCATCCTGGCGGAACAGCCATTGCCCGCCAGCCAGTTCCACCACGTCCAGCAGGTCGCGCAGGCCTGGCTCGCCAGCCAGCTGCATGCCGAAATAGCCTTCCAGCATGGCAACGGTTCTGGCGTCGATGGGGGTCGGGTTGCTGCTGTCCCCGACTTCGATCACGCCGGTTCCTTCAGTGCGCTGCGCCGGCCCACCTGCAGGCCTTCGAAGATGCGGGCGATGGAAGCCAGCAAATCGGCAATGTGCTTTTCGTCTTCTTCGGTGAAGGCCTGGCCATCGCGGCGATTGAGCAACTGCGCGACAGCAAATACTTCGCCACGGCGGTCGAACATCGGCATCGTCATGATCGATTTCGTGTGGTAGCCGAACATCTTGTCCACGTCGGGATTGAAGCGCGGGTCCTGGTAGGCGTCGGCCACGCGTTCGGCCTTGCCGTTGGCCGCCACCGCGCCGGCGATGCCGCTGCCGATCGGGATACGGACTTCCTGGCGGCCTGCGAGGCCCTCGGTAATGCGCAGCAAGAGTGTCTGGCTCTCGCGATCAACCACGAACAACGACGAGCGCTCGGCATTGACCAACTGCGCCAGCTTGCGCGTGATCGCGAACAGGGATTGTTCCAGCATCACCTGGAACACGGTGTCGTTGGCCAGCGTGGTCGCGTCGAGGAAGCGCACGGCCTCGTCGGTGATCTCCTGCAGGCGATCCCGGAAACCCGCCTCGTCCATGGCCTCCACTTCAGCGCCGATGTCCTGCTTCTGGCGGCTGTCGGCGAGCAACTGCATCATCTGCTGGTTGTTGGCCAGCACGGAGTCGGAGAAGTTCGAGAGCCTGCCGTCCTCCAGGTGCACGATGCGATCGGCAATGTCGAGGATGCGGTTGTCGTGGGTGACCAGCAGGATGGTGCAGCCCTGGTCCTTCGCCAACTTCTTCATGCGGTCCACGACTTCGCGGCCGGATTGCTTGTCGAGCGACGCAGTGGGTTCGTCGGCCAGCAACATTGTTGGTTCCGCGGCCAGGGCGCGCGCGATGGCGACGCGCTGGCGCTGGCCGCCGGACAGTTGCTCGGCCTTGTAGTGGATGCGCTGGCCGAGGCCGACCGCCTCGAGCATGGCGATCGCGGTCTTGCGTCGCGCGGCCGCGTTATAGCGACCAGTCACGCGCAGGCCGAGCTCGAC
>JBBRXD010000265.1:0-3538 GCA_038248775.1 Lysobacterales bacterium
ATCGCGATAGTCGAAGCCCGGCGCAAGCCGGGCTTCGTTTTTTCGGGTCCGTGAGGAACCCCTTTTGCCCGATCTGGGCCGCCTTTGCCGCCCGATTGTGCCAACATTGCTTGCTGCGCCGCGCCAGCGGCTTCGACCATCCACGGAGAGCATTACTTTGGCCAACAAGACCCCACGGGACGCAACCCCGCCCGCCGCCGCGCCGACCGAAACCACCGTAGCCGCGCCCGCCGCGCCCGCCGCGCTCGCCGCGCCATCAAGCGAAATTTCCGAAATTTCCGATCAGACGTCGGCCCCGGTGGCACCCCCGTCCACCGCCGAGGCTGCGGCCAAGCCCGGCGAAGCGCCGGGCAAGCCGCCGCTCGACCTGACCAAGCTAAAGGTCGAGAAGAGCTGCTCGCGCGGCATGGCCGAATGGCTGCGCGGCAATGGCGTGTCGCTGGCGATCACTTCCTACCAGACCGGCCGTGTGTACCTGGTCGGCTGCGATGCGCAGGGCCGGGTGTCGTTCTTCGAGCGCATCTTTGAGCGCGCCATGGGCATCGTCGGCAATGCCGACCGTATCTACCTGGGCGGCCTGTACCAGCTGTGGCGCTTCGAAAACGTGCTGCGCAAGGGCCAGGCGATCCACAAGGTGTTCGACAAATGCTATGTGCCGCGCAATGCGCAGACCATCGGCGACCTGGATATCCACGAGCTGGGCATCCGCAAGAACGGCAAGGTGGTGTTCGTCAACACCAAGTACAGCTGCCTGTCCGAGCTGAGCCTGACGCACAGCTTCAAGGCCACCTGGAAACCACCGTTCATCAGCAAGCTGGCGCCCGAGGACCGTTGCCATCTCAACGGCTTGGCCATGAAGGACGGCGAGCCCAAGTACGTCACCGCCGCCTGCAAGAGCGACGCCGTGGACGGCTGGCGCGACCGCCGCCAGAGCGGCGGCGTAGTGATCGACGTGGACACCAACGAGATCGTCTGCGAAGGCCTGTCCATGCCGCATTCGCCGCGCTGGGCCAACGGTAAGCTGTGGCTGCTCAACGCCGGTACCGGCTACCTGGGCTGGGTGGACTTCGAGAAGAAGGCCTTCGTGCCGCACATGTTCTGCCCGGGCTTCCTGCGCGGCCTGTCGATCATCGGGAACGTTGCTGCGGTCGGGCTGTCCAAACCCCGCAACAAGCGTTTCGAAGGGCTGCAGCTGGACGAGGAACTGGCCAAGCGTGACGTCGATCCGTGGTGCGGCGTGCAGATCGTGTCGCTGACCACGGGTGACGTGCTGCAGTGGATCCGCTTCGAGGGCGACATTGCCGAACTGTTCGACATCAGCTTCCTGCCGGGCGTGCGTAATCCGATGATGGTCGGCCTGCGCACTCCGGAGATCCGCGAGCTGATCACTTTTGAATCGGAAATCCCCGAGGGAGTACCCGCATGACCGTAACCAAGATCCTTCCGTTGGCCCTGGCCCTGGCCGTGGTGGCCGGCAGCGCCCTGGCCCAGACCCCGGCAGCCAAGCCGGCCGCCAATCCTGGCGAGAACGCCGAGGCGTTGTTCAAGCGCATCGACAGCAATGGCGACAAGATGATCAGCCTGGGCGAGTTCAAGTCCAGCCTGGAAGCGCAGCGCCAGCGCAGCCAGGCCCTGCAGCGGCTGCAGGGGCAATTCAAGCAGATGGACAAGAACAAGAGCGGCAGCCTGGAATCGGTCGAGTTCTCCGAGCTGCCGATGATCAAGTCCGGGGTCAAGCCGGTACCGACCTTTACCGAGACCGACACCAACCGCGACCAGAAGGTGGATTTCCGCGAGTACGTCGGCGCCATCGCCAAGTACGTCCAGACCCATCCGGGGCCAGCCAAGCGCTGACCCACGCAGGAAAAAAGGCGCGATGGCTTCGGCCGTCGCGCCTTTTTTTTGCCCGGCTTCCCGGGTCGGCGCGATTCAGTTGGCCATGGAGGCGGCGATCGAGCTCTTGATTTGCGCCGGGGTTTGCAGCTGCATGCCATCGAAATAGCTCACCCGCAGGTCCAGTCCCTTGGGCGAATAGCCGATGAACATGAACTTGCTCGGCTCGTCGAAGGCCTGGCGATAGGCCGAACCCAGGATCTTGTTCTCGAACTCGATGATCACGCCGATGCACTCGGGCTGCTTCAGGCCCTGGGTATAGGCCTGCAGCGCGGTGCGCGCCGCCATCATCATCGGGTAGACCAGCTTGGAGTTGCGGTGCGCGGCGCTGACGAAGGTACGGTAGTAATACAGGCGCTGGCGCAGGCGCGGCACCAGCTTGGGCTGCACCGTGCACACGGCGATCAGCTCGCCGGCCTCGGTGCGGGCCACGCACACGACCTGCTTGATCCGCTGCAGCGCGGCCTGTTCGGTGGGCAACGCCTTTTCGGTGACCCAGAAGCGGGCCAGCTCCTGTGCCAGCTCCGGCGACACTTTCTTCCACACGGCTTCGATTTTTGCTTGGCTCACGACTACCTCGATGGCGGGATGACGGCGTTGGACCGGAATCCTAGCATTTTTCGCCGAGCGCTCAAGGCTGGGGCAGGAAGGCGCGCAACGCCGCGGCCACGACCTCGGGTTGTTCCATGTGCAGGTGGTGCCCGCCGGCGAGCACCAGCCCGCGGCCATCGCGCAGCGCAGCCAGGCGCGCCTGCCGTTGTTCCGGCGAAAAATACGGCGGCGCCGGATCGGCGGCGATCACCAAGGTCGGCGCCCTGATGCCGGCGATCCAGTCAAGGATGAAACGCTCGTCGGTGCGCACGTGGGTGGGCAGGGTCAGGCGTGGATCGCTGCGCCAGGCATGGCCGCCGGGCACGGCGCGCAGGTTACGCGCGACGATCAGGCGGGCCGCATCGCGGGACATGTTCGACACCAACAGCCGGGCGTCCACGGCCTGCTCGAGGTCGGCGATCACCCGCGCCGGCTTGGCCGAGGGCGCCGCGCGCCGCGCCGCGACCGCCTGGGCCAGGCGCTGGCCCGCCTCTTCGGCGCGCCCGGAAATCGGCCCCAACGCTTCGATCAACGCGAGTCGCTCGACGCGTTCCGGCGCGCCGGCTGCGACCATCGTCGCGATCGCCCCGCCCATCGAATGCCCGAGCAGGTTCGCCGATGGCCAACCCAGCGCGTCCAGCACGTCCAGCACATCGTGGATCCAGTCCACGAACACATAGTCGTAGCCGGGCATACGGTGCGCGCTACCGCCATGGCCAGGAAGATCCAGCGCCACCAGGTTGTAGTCGGCCAGCTCCGCCTGCAGTGGAATGAAGCTGGCGGCGTTGTCCAGCCAGCCGTGCAGGGCCAATAGCCGCGGACCATCCGGATTGCCGCTGCGCAACCCTGTCAGGGTGCCGCGCGCGGTTGGCAGCGAAATTTCCATGCTCAGTGCGGCCTGCTCAATGCGGCCAGCCTTGCGCGTGGCGGCGGGCCAACGCCGCCAGCGCCGCAACGTGTCCCGGCGTGGCATTCAGCGCCGGGATGTAGCGCAGTTCAGTGCCACCCGCAGCCCGGAACGCGGCGGCGTTTTCAACGGCGTTTTCTTCCAGCG
>JBBRXD010000266.1:0-3526 GCA_038248775.1 Lysobacterales bacterium
GGCTAAATCGGGCGCATTTACAGCCCGGAAAACCGCCAAATTATAAAATAGCAAATTCCAGCGACCGGGGCGGCGGAGCGGCCCCGGCCCGTGTATCAGGCGTCCAGCACCTGGTTCCACTCGGCAACGCGCGCAGCCTGCGCAGCCAGCACGGTATCTGCATCGCCACTCAGGGTGACGCTCTCGATCTTGTCGCCACCAAGGATCGCATTGACGACCGCCATGTCTTCCGCGCCCAGCACTTCGCCGAACACGGTGTGCTTGCCATCAAGCCACGGGGTCGCCACATGCGTGATGAAGAACTGGCTGCCGTTGGTGCGAGGGCCGGCATTGGCCATGGACAGCACGCCGGGCTTGTCGTGGCGCAGGTCGGCACGCGGTTCATCCTCGAACCGATAGCCCGGACCGCCGGTTCCCGAACCCTGTGGGCAACCGCCCTGGACCATGAAGTCGGGAATCACACGGTGGAAGCTGAGCCCGTCGTAGTAGCCGCGCTTGACCAGGTTGGCGAAGCTGGCCACGGTGACCGGCGTCTTTTCGGCATGCAGTCGGGTGCGGATGGCGCCGCGGGAGGTGTTGAAGGTAGCGATCAGTTCAGACATTTGCGTGCTCCGGGTGGGTCTAGCCGCCTAGGATGCCATATTGGAGCGCCAGCTCCGCGTCTGGTCTATAATATTCGGCTTCCCTCATCAGACAGTGCGGCCGTCTCCGGTGCGCCTAGACCCATGTCCATCGAAAAGCTCCGCAACGTCGCCATCGTCGCCCACGTCGACCACGGCAAAACCACGCTGGTTGACCAGCTTCTGAAACAGTCAGGTACGTTCAGCGAGCGCACGGTCACCACCGACCGCATGATGGACAGCAACGACCTGGAAAAGGAACGCGGTATCACCATCCTTTCCAAGAACACCGCCATTCGCTGGAAGTCGCCCGCCGGCGAGGAATACCGAATCAACATCGTCGACACCCCAGGCCACGCCGACTTCGGTGGCGAGGTCGAGCGCGTGCTGTCGATGGTCGACTCGGTCCTGATCCTGGTCGACGCGATGGACGGCCCGATGCCGCAGACCCGCTTCGTTACCCAGAAGGCCTTTGCGATGGGCTTCAAGCCAATCGTGGTGGTGAACAAGGTCGACCGTCCGGGCGCGCGTCCGGGCTGGGTGCTCGACCAGACTTTCGACCTGTTCGACCGCCTCGGCGCCACCGACGACCAACTCGACTTCCACACCGTTTATGCATCCGCCCTGCACGGCTACGCCGGCCTCGAGCCAGACGTGCGCAGCGGCGATATGACTGCGCTGTTCCAGGCTATCGTGGACCACGTTCCGCCGCCGCCGGTGGACATGGATGGCCCGTTCCAGATGCGCGTCACTTCGCTGAGCTACAGCAACTATGTCGGCATCATCGGCATCGGTCGCGTGCAGCGTGGTCGCATCAAGCCCAACACCCAGGTGTCCATCGTCGATCGCGAAGGCAAGGTCCGCCAGGGCAAGGTCATGCAGGTCATGGGCTTCCTGGGCCTTGAGCGCCTGGAAGTGGAAGAAGCCAATGCCGGCGACATCATCGCCATCTCCGGCATCGAAAACCTCGGCATCTCCGACACCATCTGCGCCGTCGACAAGCCCGAGCAACTGCCCGTGCTTACCGTGGACGAGCCGACCATCAGCATGACCTTCCAGGTGAACAATTCCCCGTTCGCCGGCGTCAAGGATCGCAGCGGCGGCAAGTTCCTGACTTCGCGCCAACTGCGTGACCGCCTGATGCGCGAAGCGATGCACAACGTCGCGCTGAAGGTTGAAGAGACCGAGGATGCCGACAAGTTCAAGATCAGCGGACGCGGCGAATTGCACCTTTCCATCCTGATCGAAACGATGCGCCGCGAAGGTTACGAGCTCGCCGTCTCGCGCCCGGAAGTGATCGTGAAGATTATCGACGGCCAGAAGATGGAGCCGATCGAAAGCCTGGTCGTGGACTTGGAAGAGCAGTACCAGGGCGGCGTCATGCAGCGCCTGGGCGAGCGTCGTGCGCAGCTCACCAACATGGAACCCGACGGCAAGGGTCGCGTACGCATCGACTTCATGATCCCAGCCCGCGGCCTGATCGGTTTCCAGACCGAGTTCCGCACGATCACTGCTGGCACCGGCCTGCTGTTCCACGTGTTCGACCATTTTGGTCCGCGCTCGGAAGGCGCCATCGCCGAACGACAGAACGGCGTGATGATCAGCAACGGCACCGGCCCTTCCCCGCCGTACGCGCAGATGATGATGCAGGAACGCGGCCGCCTGATGATCGATCCGGGCGAGGAAATCTACGAAGGCCAGATCGTTGGTATCCATTCCAAGGACAACGATCTCACCGTCAATGCCTTGCGCGCCAAGCAGCTCACCAACTTCCGCGCTTCGGGCAAGGATGACGATGAAGGCCTGATCCCGCCGATCAAGATGTCACTCGAACAGGCGCTGGAATTCATCGAGGACGACGAACTGGTCGAAGTCACCCCGGTCGCCATCCGCCTTCGCAAGAAGGACCGCACCGAAAACGAGCGCAAGAAGTCGAATCGCGGCTGATCCTCACGCGCCGTTGATTGCAGCGACAGCAGCGAAGCGCAATACTTGAAAGGCCCGATGGCGCATGTCGCCACCGGGCCTTTTTCTTGCCTTCGCTTCCATCGCCGTTACAGGGGAATTCGCATGCGCCGCCTGGTCCTGTTGCTCGCCCTCTCCGTCCTTGCCGCCTGCAAGCCAACGCCGACCCCGACACCAGCCACCCCCGGCGCCGCCAGCGCCGCACCCGCCCTGGACGTTGCCGAGCTCAGCGCCACTGAAGCGCGCAGCAAGCTTGCATCGGGCGAGCTCACCTCGCGCGCCCTTACCCAGGCCTACCTTGATCGCATTGCGTCCGTCGACAAGGCCGGGCCAACGCTCAACTCTGTCATCGAGTTGAATCCGGATGCGCTGAAGGAAGCCGATGTGCTGGATGCCGAGCGAAAGGCCGGCAAGGTTCGTGGCCCGATGCACGGCATCCCGGTATTGTTGAAGGACAACATCGATGCCGTGGGCATGGCCAACTCGGCCGGTTCACTCGCGCTGGCCGACAACCGGCCCGCGAAGGACGCCTTCATCGTCGCGCGACTTCGCGCCGCCGGTGCAGTCATCCTGGGCAAGACCAACCTGAGCGAGTGGGCGAATTTCCGCTCCTCCCGATCCACTTCCGGCTGGAGTTCGCGCGGCGGCCAGACGCGAAATGCTTACGTGCTCGACCGTAACCCCTGCGGCTCCAGTGCGGGCACGGGTACCGCCATCGCTGCAAGCCTGGCGAGTATCGGCGTCGGCACCGAGACCGATGGCAGCATCATCTGCCCGGCGTCGGTCAGTGGCCTGGTCGGCCTGAAGCCCACGGTGGGCCTAGTCAGCCGCAACGGCATCATCCCGATTTCGATCAGCCAGGACACTGCCGGCCCGATGGGTCGCAATGTTTCCGACGTGGCGATGCTCCTGAATGCGCTCGCCGGCGTGGACGAAGCTGA
>JBBRXD010000267.1:0-3512 GCA_038248775.1 Lysobacterales bacterium
GGTGTTCGCCAGCCTGATCGTTCCGGCGCTCGCAACGGCAGGCATGCGCGGCAAGCATCGCCTGCTTGCGGCCTACCTGGTAGGCATTGCCGGTTATGCATCGGGGCTGGTGTTGTCAGCCGTGCTCGACCTGCCCAGCGGCGCACTGATCGTCTGGACGCTGGCGGCATGTGCACTCATCGCACAACTGGTTCCGTCTGTGCGTCGATCGCATCCGGCGCAGTCCGCGCCCGAGGCCGTGTTCGAGGGTTGAACAAGGCGCGCGCAGTCCGGACGAAGTATCCTAGGCGAGCCAGCCATCGGCGCTCCTACTTTCCGGATACCCCGCCATGTCCCGACTTTGCCTTTCGATTGTTTCGCTGATCGTCGTATTGGCTGCCTGTTCGCCCAAGGCGCCCGAACCCGCGCCACCGGCAACGACTATCGCGACACCCGCCGTGTCGGAATCGGATACGCAATTCAACGATCTGTCAGCGCGCTGGCTCGATGGCGCGATGCGCCTGAGCCCCGTGTTCGCAACGCAGATCGGCGACCATCGCTTCGATGCCGAGCTCGACGACCTCAGCGCCGAGGGTCGCGCCAAGAGTCTTGCGTTCTCCAAGTCGCTGCTGGCCGACCTGGAAAAGATCGACTACAGCAAGTTGTCGCGGGAAAACCAGGTGGATGCATCGGTCCTGCGCAATCAACTGCGTTACGACATCTGGGGCTATGAAAACCTGCAGTCGTGGGCCTGGGATCCGATGCTTTACAGCCAGTTGGCCGGCGGCGCGATCTACTCGCTGGTAGCCCGCGATTTCGCGCCGATGCCCGACCGCCTGCGCAATGCCACGCTGCGCATGGAAAAGATTCCGGCATTGTTCGCGCAGATGCGCGCCAACCTCGATCCGTCGCGCGTGCCAGAAATCCATGCACAGACGGTAGCCAAGCAGAACAAGGGTGTGCCGAGCCTGATTGACGAGTTGATCGTGCCGCAAGCCGGCGAACTGGCTGAAGCCGATCGACAGCACCTGGAAGCGGCCGTTGCCACACTGCGCAAGGCCGTGGACGAACACCAGGCCTGGTTGGACAAGACGCTGGTACACAAGGCAAAAGGCGATTTCCGCATCGGCCAGCAGCTGTACGACCAGAAGCTTGCCTTCGCCCTCGATTCACAGCTGTCGCGTGCCGACATCCGCAGCCGCGCCGAAGCCGAACTGACGCGCGTACGCGCCGACATGTATTCCGTTGCACGCGGCGTGCTGGCCGGACGCGAAGGCGCACCGGCAACACCCGAGGCACCGACGCCCGTGCAGCAGCAGGCAGCGATCCAGGCCGCCCTGGAGCTGGCCTATGCCGATCGTCCGACCCGTGACAAAGTGGTTGAAACCGCCAAGTCCACGCTCGCCACCGCCACCGATTTCGTGCGCGCCAAGGATCTGATCACCCTGCCCGATGCACCGGTGAAGGTAATCCTGATGCCGGAGTTCCAGCGTGGTGTGTCAGTGGCTTATTGCGATTCGCCCGGGCCACTGGACAAGTCGCTGGATACCTTCTACGCGGTGTCGCCGATTCCCGACGACTGGACCGACCAGCAAACCACGTCCTTCCTGCGTGAGTACAATACGCGCTCGATCGACGAGCTGAGCATCCACGAAGCGATGCCCGGCCACTACGTGCAGATCTGGCACTCGAACCAATATCCTTCCGTGCTTCGCGCCGTTCTTTCCTCGGGCTCATTCGTCGAAGGCTGGGCCGTATATGCCGAGAAGGTGATGGTGGACGCCGGCTATCGCGACAACGATCCGCTGTACCACCTGATCCAGTTGAAGTGGTACCTGCGCGTCATCACCAACGCCATCATCGACCAGGCTATCCACGTGGATGGCATGAGCCGCGACGACGCCATGAAACTGATGACCCAAATGGGCTTCCAGGAAGAGCGCGAGGCGGCCGGCAAGTGGGTTCGCGCGCAGCTCAGCTCGACCCAGTTGCCGACTTACTTCGTTGGGGTGCAGGAACATTTCGACCTGCGTCGGGCAGTAGAAGCAAAGCAAGGCGATGCCTTCAAGCTCAAGGACTACCACGACAAGGTGCTGTCATTCGGATCGCCATCGGGGCGTTACGTGCGCGCGCTGATGCTCGACCAGCCGATCGAATAGTCGCAGTTCCCGGGAGGGGGGCGAGACCATGGATTTCATCAACCGCATCAGGACCTGGTGGCGTCCGGCTGCCGAGCCGGAAATGGTCTTCGAACCCGAGGTCGAGAGTAGCGACCGCCGGGTGAAGGATCGGCGTAACGCCGCGCCTGGCACGCGGGTGCTGATCATCGATGACTCGGCGACCATCGTAGCCTTGCTGCGGCGGATGATGCGCCAGAACGAGTTGGCGACGTTGGAGGCCGGCGATGCGGAAACAGGCATCGAGATTGCCCGCAATGAAGTCCCCGACCTGATCTTCCTGGATATCGTCCTGCCGGGAATGAATGGCTTTGCCGCGCTTCGAATGCTGCGCCGCGATCCGGTGACGCGCGATATCCCGATCATCATGATCAGCGGCAATGAACAGGCCACCGAAGAGTTCTACGTGCAGCGGATCGGCGCGGATGACTTCATGAAGAAACCGTTCTCGCGCACCGAAGTGTTTGCCCGCATCGAGCGCCTGCTCGACGAGCGATGCAAGCCCCGGCGCATCAACGCCGTGGCGACGGGCGCCGAACCGGAACCCGCCTGAGCGTCGCCGGCGGCTATGCCCGTCGAAAGCCCCGGACGACCCAAATAACCGAATATTCATGTCTGGTTTGTTAATATTCGTTCACTTAATGAATCCCGGCCTCGGCTCCTGCCCCCAGGAGCCAGCGCAGATCCTTTGCGCCACGTCCCGGGCGGCTGCCGGACTGCATCCGCCCCGACCTGCCCGCCGGGTCCTATCGACCCGCCAGTCCACCGGACAGCCTTTGCTGCCCGCCGACCGGCGCCGCTACAGCACAGGAGCGTCCGATGAGCGAAACCGCCTGCTTCCTCCATGACCTGATCCAGATCAGCCGCGATGGCACCGAATTCTATGAAGAGGCCGCGCGAACGGTTTCCGACAAGAAGCTGAGCCGGGTGTTCACGGACATGGCCAAGGCCAAGTCGACGCTCGCCGAAAACCTGTTGGTCGAGCTCAAACCGGGGACCAAGCCCGGCGCAAAGTCGATTGACCTGGTCGGCGATGTCGAGCAGACCTACGCAGGCATCGGTCGTGGCTTCAAGGCCGTCAACTCCGCGCACATCACCGCGATGGAGCAAAGCGAAACCCAGATCCAGGGCTCGTTGCAGAAGGTCGTGATGGACCGTGACAACAGTTTCGTCATCCGCGTGCTCGCAAAGCAGTACGTGCATACCGCCGAAAACCTCAAGGCCGAACTGCGCAGCCGCAAGCGCTCGCTGGCCTGATGCCACACCCGGGATGCGCGCTGAAACGCCCGCTCCCTTCGGCAACCTGACGCCCGAGGCAATACTCGCCTCGGTCGAAAGCCTCGGACTGGCCACGGA
>JBBRXD010000268.1:0-3491 GCA_038248775.1 Lysobacterales bacterium
GCGCCGGCGAATGGGCACGATCGGGTTTGATCGTGCCGATCCGGCCGCGCGCAAAATTGCGCAATGAAATCGATGCCTCGGCGTGGAAAGCCTTCCAGTACCAGGGCCAGACCTGGGGCTATCCGCTGGCTATCGAATCGATCGGCCTGATTTACAACAAGAAGCTGGTACCGGTGCCGCCGAAATCCTTCGACGAAGTATTCGCGATGGATCGCGCCTTGGCGGCGCAGGGCAAGAAAGCAATCCTGTGGGACTACAACAAGAGCTTCTTCACCTGGCCGATGCTGGCAGGTTCCGGCGGCTATATCTTTGGCCGCAATGCCAAGGGCGACTTGAACGTGCACGACATCGGCGTCAACGTGCCGGGCGCCGTTGCGGCGGCCGAGGTGTTGTCGCGCATGATCAAGAACGGAACCATGCCCAAGGGCGCCGGTTATGCGGAAATGGAAAGTGGCTTCAGTCGCGGCGAAGTGGCGATGATGATTTCCGGGCCCTGGGCCTGGGACAACGCCAAACGCAGTGGCATCGATTTTGGCGTGGCGCCCATCCCGAGCGTCAATGGCAACGCATCCAAGCCTTTCGTCGGCGTGCTCGGCTGCATGATCGCCGCGCCCAGCAAGGTCAAGGATATCGCCCGCGAGTTCATCGAAAACTATCTGTTGCGCGTTGAAAGCCTGAAGACCATCAACGCCGACGTGCCGCTGGGCACGCCAGCCAACAAGGCCTTTTTCGCCGAACTGGCATCCGACCCCAACATCAGCGCGACCATGGAAAACGCGCGCCTGGGCGAGCCGATCCCGAACATTCCGGAAACCGGAAAATTCTTTACTGCCATGGACGCGGCGCTGGAAGCGATCACCAATGGCAGGCAATCGCCCAAGGATGCGCTGGACGGCGCTGCGGCGCGGATCGGTACCAAATGACGCCGACAATGAGCGCACCCGCATGACCACCCTGGGCAACTGGCTGAAGTGGCCGTTGGTGCTGGCGATGGCGCTGGCCTTCCTGTTCCTGGTGTTCAACATCTACGTGGCCGGGCATCCGGTCTGGGCGCTGGCAGTGCTGGCGTTCGTGTCGGTTGGTTTCTTAATCTATCTGTCCAACGTCGCCTTCGCCTATCGCTACCTGTTTCCGGGACTGGCCGCCATGGCCCTGTTCGTAGTCTTTCCGCTGCTGTACACGGTGCAGATCGGATTCACCAATTATTCGTCGAACAACCTGCTCACCCAGGAGCGCGCACGCCAATACCTGCTGGAACAGACCCTGCCCGACGAGGCGCAGACACTGGGCTTCACCCTGCATGCCGACGGCGGCGAATACCGCATCGTGCTGACGCCACTGCACGAAACCGAAGACCAGGCCAAGCCGGAAAAAATGGCCGCGCTGCAGGCGCAAAGCCTGCTGTCCACGCCGCTGGCGCTGCGCGCGGCCAGCCCACCGGCACAGACGGAAATGTTGCCGCTGGAAAAAGCCAGCTTCCATATCAACGATCCGCTCCCGCTGAAAGAAGTGCTGCGCCATCGCGACGTGCTGATGCAGCTCAGGCTCAAGCTGCCTGATGGTCGCTTGCTCAGCTACGCGGGCGTGCGCGAGTTCGGTCCGCTCAATGCGGTTTGGAAGGCGAATCCGGGTGGTTCCATCACCCGCAACGGTACCGGCGAAACCTACGCGCCCAACCTGAAAACCGGCTTTTTCGAAACACCTGATGGCGCCCAGTTACAGCCAGGCTTCAAGGTCAACATCGGCTTCGGCAACTACGTGCGCATGTTCTCCGATCCGGATTTCCGCGGTCCGTTCCTGTCAATCTTTCTGTGGACCCTGATATTCGCCACGCTGACCGTCGTGTTCTCGCTGACCATCGGCATGACCCTGGCGGTAGTTTTGAATTGGGAAGCGCTGCGCTTCCGCACGCTGTATCGCACCTTGCTTTTCCTGCCGTACACCGTCCCGGGATTCATCTCCATCCTGGTGTTCAAGGGCCTGTTCAACCAGAACTTCGGCGAGATCAACGCCATTCTTGATGTCCTGTTCGGAATAAAGCCGGCCTGGTTCGCCGACCCGCTGCTGGCCAAGGTCATGATCCTGATCGTCAATACCTGGCTGGGTTATCCCTTCATCATGGTGTTGTGCGCAGGGCTGATCAAGGCGATCCCGGCCGACCTGTACGAAGCCTCGGCCATTGCCGGCGCCAAGCCGCTGACCAACTTCTTCAAGATAACCGCGCCGCTTATCACCAAGCCGTTGATGCCACTGCTGATCTCGGCCTTCGCCTTCAACTTCAACAACTTCGTGCTGATCGCGTTGCTGACCAACGGCCGGCCCGACTTCCTCAACACCAAGATTCCCGCGGGCACCACCGATATCCTGGTGTCCTACACCTATCGCATCGCCTTCCAGGATTCGGGCCAGAACTTTGGCCTGGCGGCGGCGATTTCGACCATGATCTTCTTCATGGTGGCGCTGCTGTCGCTGGCGCACCTGAAGATTGCGCGCGTCAACCAGGATCTGAAGTGAGGACTCGCTGACATGGCCATCGTTACCGGTAGCAGCCAGCGCTGGCGGCTGATCGCAGCGCATATTGGATTGATCGCATTAATTGCGATCACCATCTTCCCACTGTTGGCGGTGGTCTCGATCTCGCTGCGGCCCGGCAATTTTTCCACCGGCTCGCTGATCCCCGACACCATCAGCCTGGAACACTGGAAGCTGGCGCTCGGCATTTCCTATCAGGCCGCGGATGGCAGCCTGGTGGTGCCGCCGTTCCCGGTACTGCGCTGGCTGTTCAACTCGATCAAGATCGCCGGCATTTCGGCGCTGCTGATCGTCGCCATCTCCACGACCGCGGCCTATGCCTTCGCGCGGCTGCGCTTTCGCTTCAAGGCCGGCATCCTCAATTCCATGTTGCTGTTGCAGATGTTCCCGGCAGTGCTGGCGCTGGTGGCCATCTACGCGATCTTCGACACCATCGGCAGCTACGTACCCTGGCTCGGCATCGAGACCCACGCGGGATTGATCACGGCCTACCTGGGTGGCGTGGCCATGCATATCTGGACAATTCGTGGCTATTTCGAAACCATCCCGGTCGAGATCGAAGAATGCGCCAAGGTCGATGGGGCAACCCATTGGCAGGCCTTCCGGCATGTATTACTGCCGATGGCGGTGCCGATCCTGATGGTGGTGTTCCTGCTCGCCTTCATCGGCACGATCATTGAATATCCGGTGGCGTCGGTGCTGCTGCGTGAAGAAAACAACCTGACCCTGGCCGTCGGTTCGAAATACTATCTGTACGAGCAGAAGTACCTGTGGGGCGACTTTGCCGCGGCGGCCGTGTTGTCGGGCCTGCCGATTACCCTGGTGTTCCTTGCGGCGCAGCGCTGGATCGTGTCCGGCCTGACTGCGGGCGGCGTTAAAGGATGAAGCGTGCATGAGACTCGGGTCGCTGGCATTGTTGTCCTGTCTGTTCGCACAGCAAGGATTCGGCGCCACCGTGA
>JBBRXD010000269.1:0-3489 GCA_038248775.1 Lysobacterales bacterium
CTGGCTTTATGTCGCTTGCGTACTACGTGTATCTCTACTGGTAAAACGTTTGTGACTTAAAGCTTTTTGACTGACATCTGCAAGATTGGACTCGGCCATATCCCACAGACGCCCGCACAAATTTCCTGCGCACACTGTCAAAGATCTTTACGACACCAACGCCAGCTGAAAGACTGTCATCAGTAAGAGGGGCGTTTCGCCCAACCGAGCCGCACATTATAGGGCAATAACCAAGACCGTCAATAGCGAAGTTCGAGGTTTCTTGCGTCCCGCCAACCGACCATTCCGTGAAGGAAAACGAATCGGGTTGCGGGTCTGCTAGTTTACACAAAAACGTCCGCAATGCGGCAACGAATGTTCAGGCTGCGACCAATCGCACCCGCGCGAAACCTCGCTTGCCGAGCTGCAACAGGTGCTCCGAGCCCGCCGCCAGGGCCAGGTCCCGGTCTTCGGTAACGACGCCATCGACCCGGACCGCCCGCTCGGCGATCTTCCGGCCCGCTTCCGCACCAGAACTGGCCAAGCCAGCAGCGCGCAGCAGGGCCGCCAGGCGGATGCCCTCGGCGGGTACCGGGATGTCCAGCAGCGGCAGGTCGGCTGGCACCGCGCCGCCCCGAACCACCTCGTTCCAGTGGGCAATCGCAGCCGCCCCCGTCCCGGCGCCATGGAACCGGTCCACCAACTCGCGGCCCAGTTGCACCTTGAAGTCGCGCGGATTGGCGCCGCTGGCAACGGCAGCCTTCATGGCCTCGATGTCTTCCAGGGACTTTTCAAAGGACAACAGGGTGAACCAGCGCCACATCAGGTTGTCTGATATGGACATGGTCTTGCCGAAGATGTCCTTGGCGGGCTCGTTGATTCCTATGTAATTTCCGAGCGACTTGCCCATCTTGTTGACGCCATCGAGGCCCTCGAGCAGCGGCATGGTCAGCACGATCTGGGGCGGCTGGCCGTAATGCGCCTGCAGGGCCCGGCCCACCAGCAGGTTGAATTTCTGGTCGGTGCCGCCGAGCTCCACGTCCGCCTTCAGGGCGACCGAGTCGTAGCCCTGGACCAGCGGATAAAGGAATTCGTGGATGGCGATCGGCTGCTGGCCGGCAAATCGCTTGGCGAAATCGTCGCGCTCGAGCATGCGGGCGACCGTGTGCTGGCCGGCCAGCTTGATCATGCCGGCCGCGTCCATCTTGTCGAACCACTCCGAATTGAAGCGCAGCTCGGTCTTTTCCCGGTCGAGCACCTTGAATACTTGCTCGGCATAGGTTTCGGCATTGGCCAGCACGTCTTCCCGGGTCAGCGCCTTGCGGGTGACGTTCTTGCCGGACGGATCACCGATCATCCCGGTGAAGTCGCCGATCAGGAAGATGACCTGGTGGCCGAGGTCCTGGAACTGCCGCATCTTGTTGAGCAATACCGTATGGCCGATGTGCAGGTCGGGCGCAGTCGGGTCGAAACCTGCCTTGATCCGCAGCGGACGACCCAGCCTCAGCCGGGCCTCCATTTCTTCGGGTTTGAGGATCTCTTCGGCGCCGCGGCCGATGATTTGTAGCGCATGGGCAAGGTCGGTCATGGGCAGATACAGGCAAAAATCCGGAAAAAAGGGCAAGGAGTGTGCACTAAGCGTTAACACCAGGTTAAAGCTGGCGCTCAAAAAAGCCAGGTTTCACAAGGGTTTGACGCATGCATTTAACTCTGGTTATGGTAGCGCGTCCCAACCGGCCGGGTTTGCCCGCGGAGTGCGTTTTGTCCAATCCCCCCAATCAATCCGCGCCGCGCAAATGGTCGCACGAACGCTGGCTGGTCGCAGGCCTGTTCAGTTTCGTCGGCATCTCGCTGGTGGCGATCGTTCCCGGCCTCGCAATGGCCACCCGCGCCCCGGTGGCTGGGGCATCCAACCTTATTTCGCTCGAACTGCCCCTGCCCAAGTCGAAACAGCTGGGCGCGGCCACGCGTTCGGGCTGGCAGTTCGTCCGGGTGCGCAGCGGCGAGACGCTCGGTATCGTTTTCGAGCAGCTCAAGTTGCCCGCCACGCTGATGCACCGCCTGCTGGATGAGACTTCGTCCCGCCGAGCTTTGACCCACCTGCGTGAAGGCCAGGAGCTCGCGTTTGAAATAGATGCCGCGGGCCAACTCAAGACGCTGCGCTTTGATCGCGATGCCAGCAGCCGCGTCGACCTGAAGGTCGCCGGGGATGCCATCGTTGAAAAAGTCCAGCTGCGCCCGATCGAGCGCCGGGTCGAAATCGCGGCGGGTACGATTACCCGTTCGCTTTACGCCGACGGCGCGCGTGCCGGCTTGTCGAGCGGCGCCATCAACGAGATGGCCAATATCTTCAAGTACGACATCGACTTCGTCGAAGACGTGCGCGGCGGCGACACCTTCCAGGTGGTGTACGAAGAATTGTGGCGCGATGGCCAGCGCATCGGCACCGGCGGCGTCATCGGCGCCACCTTCACCAATCGCGGCAAGCGCTACACCGCCTTCAGCTATGCGCCCGATGGAAAGACCGAGTATTTCGACGAGACCGGCCGGCCGCTCAAGAAAGTCCTGATGCGCATTCCGATCGAATTCGCGCGCCTGTCGTCCACCTTCGGCATGCGCAAGCATCCGGTGCTCGGCCGCATGCGCGCGCACAAGGGCGTGGACTACGCGGCACGCAGCGGCACACCCATCATGGCGGCCGGCGATGCCAAGGTCTCCTTCGTCGGCTGGAAGGCGGGTTATGGCCGCGCCGTCATCCTCGACCACGGCCAAGGCCGCAGCACGCTGTATGGCCACATGTCGGCATGGGGCAAGTTCAAGGCCGGCCAGCGCGTCAGCCAGGGCAGCACCATAGGTTACGTCGGCATGACTGGCCTCGCCACCGGGCCGCACCTGCACTACGAATTCCGTATCAATGGCCAGCAGGTCAATCCACTCACGGTCACCATGCCCAAGCCGCAGCCCCTGTCGGGCATAGCGCTGGTGAAGTTCCGCGCCACCACTGCCTCGGCGGTCGCGAAGTTGCTGATGGTCGAGAAGAACACGCGACTGGCCTCGCGCTAGGCCAATGCCGGATCCGACCGTGGCATCCCATGGCGCGGGTGATTGCGACCTTTTCCTCGGGCTGATTTCAGGCACCAGCGTCGATGGCATCGATGCCGCGCTGGTGCGTTTCTCCCCGGCGCCGGAGCTGGTCGCCGCGCACACCTATCCGTTGGACGACGCGCTTGCCGAACAGGTGTTGCGCCTGTCGCAGGCGCGATCGGTCGTCTTGCTCGATGACGTCGGGCGACTGGATAGCGCACTCGGCGAAGCCCTTGCCGCAGCAGCGTCCCACTTGCTGTCCGAGTGCGGCGTCACTGCAGTCGAAGTAACGGCGATCGGTTCGCATGGACAAACCCTGCGCCACCAGCCAGAAGGTGCGTTTCCGTTCACCATGCAACTGGGCGACGCAAGCATCATCGCCGAGCGCTGCGGCATCACCACCGTGGCTGATTTCCGCCGCCGCGA
>JBBRXD010000270.1:0-3488 GCA_038248775.1 Lysobacterales bacterium
CTGCACCATCGCTGCCACCTGATTGGGATCGATGCGGACCAGCAAGGGCTCGTATTCCCGTACCGAGGTCGGCAAGGACCCGGCGAGGTCAGCGAAGCCCTCATCGCCGCGCCCGAACAGCGCACGTGCGCGCGCCGCCAGGCCCGGAAGGATCGGCGCCAGCAAACTCGCCACCACGTAGAAGCCCAGCAGGCATTCACTGCATACGCGCTGCAGTTCATCGGCGCGTGCAGGGTCCTTGGCCAGCAGCCATGGCTTGGCTTCGTCCCAACGCTGGTTCAACAGGTCACACAGGCGCATCGACTCGCGCGCGACTGCGGCAAAATCGTTGGCCGCGTAGTGCTTGCGCACCGCTTCCAGACTGGCCAGCGCATCCGTCACCCGATCGGTTTCACCGGCGCCGAGCTTGCGATCAAGCGCACCGTTGAAGTGTCGGGTCACGAAACCCGAGGCCCGGCTGGCCAGGTTGACGAACTTTCCGACCAGGTCGGAATTAACCCGCGCGGTGAAGTCTTCAAGGTTCAGGTCGAGGTCGTCCACGCCGCCCGCGGACTTGGTGGCGAAGTAATAGCGCAGCGTCTCCGGGTCCAGGCCGGCACCCAGGAAAGTACGCGCCATGATGAAGGTGCCGCGCGACTTGGACATCTTCGCGCCGTTCACCATCAGGTAGCCGTTGACGTGCAGTCGGGTCGGCGTACGGAAACCGGCGCCATGCAGCATCGCGGGCCAGAACAAACCGTGGAAATTGATGATGTCCTTGCCGAGGAAGTGATGCATTTCCGAAGCGCTATCGGGCTTCAGGAAAGCATCGAAGTCCACGCCTGTCCTATCGCAGAAGGCACGGAAACTGGCCAGGTAGCCGATCGGCGCATCCAGCCACACATAGAAGAACTTACCCGGCGCATCGGGGATCGGAAAACCGAAGTACGGCGCATCGCGCGAAATATCCCAGTCGCGCAGGCCGCCTTCCAGCCACTCGCCGAGCTTGGCCTTGACCGCCGGTTGGGCAACGTCGCCTGCAAGCCACTCGCGGAGCATCGCCTCGAATTTTCCCAGCTCGAAGAAATAGTGTTCCGAATCGCGCATCACCGGCGTCGCACCCGAGACCACCGATCGCGGATTCTTCAGGTCGGTCGGTGAATAGGCGGCGCCGCAGTTTTCGCAGTTGTCGCCGTACTGGTCCGGCGTGCCGCAGCGCGGGCAGTCGCCCTTGATGTAGCGGTCCGGCAGGAACATCGATCGTTCCGGGTCGAACAACTGCTGGATCGAACGACGCGCGATGAAGCCGCCGTCGCGCAACCGGCCGTAGATCAGGTTGGCCAGCGCCTGGTTTTCCGGCGAGTGGGTGGAATGATAGTGGTCGAAAGCAACACCGAACCCGGCGAAATCGCGCTCGTGACCGGCCTGGATGTCGCGGATGAAGTCCTCGGGCGACAGCCCTGCCTTTTCGGCCGCCAGCATGATCGGGGTGCCGTGGGCATCGTCGGCGCAGACGAAGTGGACCGTTCCTGCGTCCATGCGGCGGGCGCGGACCCAGATGTCGGCCTGGATATAGCCGACCAGGTGGCCCAGGTGCAGTGGGCCGTTGGCATAGGGGAGGGCGGTGGTAACGAGGGCAGGCGCGGGTTTCATCCTTCGATTATCGCAGACGTCACGCCGATTCCGTCAGCTGCGGCCGTCCCCGCAGTCCGGCGCCGACTCCGCCCGGACGCGCTCCGGTACAATGGGGAGGTCTTTCCAGAACCCCTCGCATGAACCCCAGCACCGAGTCCCTGACTGCCGATTCCGTCCGCGCGGCACTCGCCCAGGTCATCGATCCCCATACCGGCATCGACCTGGTTGCCGGACAAACCGTGCGGGGCGTGGGCGTGGATGGCAACAACGTCGCGATCCAGTTGCAGCTCGCCTACCCGGCCAAAGGCTGGCACGACGCCCTGGTCTCGGAGGTCACGCGCATTGTCGGCCAGATTCCGGGCGCGGGCCGGGTATCGGTGAGCATCTCCACGCGCGTGACCGCCCATCGCGTCCAGAAGGACCTCACACCGCTTCCCGAAGTACGCAACATCATCGCCGTGGCATCGGGCAAGGGCGGCGTGGGCAAGTCCACGACGGCCGTCAACCTTGCGTTGGCCCTGGCTGCCGAGGGCGGCAAGGTTGGCGTGCTGGATGCCGACATCCATGGCCCCAGCATCCCGATGATGCTCGGCCTGTCCGGCAAGCCCGAAAGCCCCGATGGCAAGAGCATCGAGCCCAAGACCAGCCACGGCCTGCAGGCGATCTCGATCGGCTTGTTCCTGGGCGAAGACACGCCTGCCATCTGGCGCGGTCCGATGACCACGCAATACCTGCAGCAATTGCTGACCACCACGCTGTGGAAGGACCTCGACTACCTGGTGATCGACCTGCCTCCGGGTACCGGGGACATCCAGCTGACGCTGGCGCAACGCGTGCCGGTATCGGCTGCCGTCATCGTCACCACACCGCAGGACATCGCGCTGCTGGATGCGCGACGGGCGCTGAAGATGTTCGAGAAGGTGGAAGTGCCGGTGCTGGGCATCGTCGAGAACATGGCGATGCACACCTGTTCGAACTGCGGGCATGTCGAACATATCTTCGGTGAGGGCGGCGGCCAGCGCATGGCGGCGCAATACGGCATCGAGTTGCTCGGCTCCCTGCCACTCGACATTTCCATTCGCGAGCAAGCCGATTCAGGCGCGCCCAGCGTGGTGTCGCATCCGGACTCGGCCATTGCCGCCAGCTATCGCCAGATCGCCCGCAAGGTCGGCGCCAAGCTTTCATTGCAGGCGCGCAACAAGTCCATCGCGTTCCCCAACATTGTGATCCAGAACACCTGATCCGATGACCGAGCACCACCGCATTCGCGAGGCCAGCGACTCGATCGAGCATGCCTTGCACCTCAATGCGCGGCGCAAGCTGCGGATCGTGGCGATGATCGACATCATCAAGGGCGCGACAGTGCTGGCCATCGGCTTCGGCCTGCTCAGTGCGCAAAGCCATGTGCTGGAGAACGGCGGCGTTTCGGTGCTGCGATTGCTCGACATGGACCCGACCCTGGGCCTGCCGCGCAGGTTCCTCGGCCTCCTGCACGCCGCCGACACCGAACACGGCCTGTTGGTGCTCGCCGCCGTGGCCTATGCGATCCTTCGCTTCGTCGAGGCTTACGGGCTTTGGTGCATGCGAGGCTGGGCGCGCTGGCTCGGCATCTTTTCAGCTGGCGTCTACGTGCCCTTCGAGCTTTATTATTTTGTCCGCCAGCCCAGCCTGACCTCGGCCAGTGTCATGGCCATCAACCTGGCCGTGCTCTGGTTGCTATGGCCCAACCGCAACTCCACCCCAATCCCCGGACCCCAATGAGCATCAAATCCGATAAATGGATCCGCCGCATGGCAACCAGCCAGGGCATGATCGAGCCCTTCGAACCCGGCCAGGTGAAGCACGCCGCCGACGGCCACCGCATCGTTTCCTAC
>JBBRXD010000271.1:0-3476 GCA_038248775.1 Lysobacterales bacterium
GAAGTTAGCAATATTCTCATTACAAAATTTTTGAGTAAGAGTTGCATCACCAGAATCAATAAGTTTTTCGAATTCACCTAATTTATCTTCAATAACTTGTGAAGCCGGGCGTGGCCACAGTCACTTAAACGGTGACGTCGCCGACGCTCGCCTCAAGCTGCCGGACCGAGCCTGATGTGTCCGTGCCCGCGGCGGCGGCGGCGGTGGCCGAGGACTGCCTGTCGGCATCGCAGGCAGCCAGCAGGGGCGCCAGCGTGCCCATGGCCAGTGCACACGCGATGGCGCGGAAATAACAGGATGGGGCCCAGACAGTAGC
The DNA here is from genome assembly GCA_038248775.1 of Lysobacterales bacterium. Classification (GTDB taxonomy): domain Bacteria; phylum Pseudomonadota; class Gammaproteobacteria; order Xanthomonadales; family Xanthomonadaceae; genus Arenimonas. The sequence goes on from JBBRXD010000271.1 coordinate 317, forward strand.
CATGAAACCTCCTCAGTCTTTGGCGGCCGACAGCGGCCGATCGCGTTCATTTGCCGCATGGATGGCGCCGGCCATCAGGTTCGCTCCCCAGCCTACACCGCCACACAATCGACCAGGGCGCCCGCGCGTTGCTTGAGAATCACTCAACGCCCGGGTTCTGGCGCGATGCGTACGCGTTAAGTAGAGTGGCGGAGTCGGATGGTTGCTCCCATGCACGCAACGGGCGGGATTCGTTGCAGGGTCGCCGCCCCCACTTGCTGGAGGTTCCGTGACCAAGGCTTCCCAGCCGCCCACCACACCCGCTGGGCTCATCTTGCAACCCCTTCATGGTTTCGCCAAGAACGAATCCAGCGGGGGCATCGTACTGCTGGTGTGCGCCATTCTGGCGCTGGCCTTGGTAAATTCGCCGCTTTCCGTACCCTTCCTCGCGCTTTGGGATACCAACCTGTCGCTGCAAATAGGCGGTACAGGCGTATCCAAGACCCTGCGCTTCTGGATCAACGACGGCCTGATGGCAATGTTTTTTTTCGTCGTCGGACTGGAAATAAAGCGCGAGATCCTGGTCGGAGAACTCTCCTCCCCGCGGCAGGTGGCGCTCCCATTGGTCGCTGCAATCGGCGGGATGGCCGTGCCCGCAGCGCTATATCTGGCATTCAATCCCAACGCTCCGGAAGCGGCTGGCTGGGGTGTACCGATGGCGACCGACATCGCCTTCGCCCTTGGCGTGCTCTCGCTGTTTGGCGCGCGCGTTCCAGTCGCGCTGAAGATATTCCTCACCGCGCTCGCCATTTTCGATGATATCGGTGCCGTGCTGGTGATCGCGTTCTTCTATACCGACCACATGGCGCTTTCGGCAATTGCCGCGAGCGGTGTTCTTCTGGGGCTGGCCGCAGCGGCGAACTGGCTCGGCGTGCGCAGCGTGTTGGCATACGGCACGCTCGGCGTCGCCCTGTGGATCGCGATGCTCAATTCCGGGTTCCATGCCAGCATCGCTGGCGTGCTGCTGGCACTGGCCATTCCCGCCCGCTCGCACCTGCAATCCAACACCTTCGTCAGCCAGAGCCAGTCCATTATCGATGAGTTCTCGCGCGTCACCGATCCAGATGAAGCTGCCCTCTGCAACGACCGGCAGCAGTCGCTACTGCTTTGTCTTGAGCGCGCCTCCGAACGAGCTGGCACCCCATTGCAGCGGCTCGAGCACGTTTTGCACCCGTGGACCGCCTTCCTCGTGATGCCCATTTTTGCGCTCGCCAATGCCGGAGTCGTGGTGGATGCTTCGTTTGCTGCGGCCGCAGCTCATCCAGTAACCCTGGGTATCGTGGTAGGTCTCGTGCTTGGCAAACCGCTCGGCGTAATCGGTTTCGCCTGGCTCGCCGTAAAGCTCGGGCTGGCGGACTTGCCGGAAAAAGTGGGCTGGCTGGAACTCAGTGCGACGGGCTGCCTCGCGGGAATAGGCTTCACGATGGCGTTGTTCATCGGCGGGCTAGCATTCAACGGTAACGCGCTGCTTGACGCAGCCAAGATAGGCATACTCGCCGGATCACTGATTTCAGGAATCGTTGGAGCGTCACTCCTTTGGGCGGCATTGCGCTTCCGAAATTCGGAGTAGTTGAAATGCTGGGACTGCTTTGATGGATAGTGGTGGCCGGCGCCGCAACAGGGATGTGGCAGATGGCGCAGATTGCCGGTGCGGTGCCAATCCCGTATTACAGCGATCGCGACGCCGTCATCGGTTCGCTGCCGCGCGACGACGGACCGGCGCATCGACAAGGAGCACTCCCATGAAATCCCATATCCCGAACAAGACCCGCCTCGCGGCCGCGCTGGCCGTGCTGATGGTTCCGGCACTTGCTTGTGCGCAGGGTGATATATCGTCGAAGCAGGCGGCGCCGAACCCGGCATCCGCAGCGACTGACGTGACTAACGATCCCTATGGCATGCAGACCACCCAACAGACCCGCGACGCTTACCGCGAAGGCATGATCTGGGCCACCTACGCAGCCAATCCGGCCCTGAATGCCTATCATCTCTTCGTTGACGTGCACGGTGATCGCGCGATCCTGACCGGCCGCGTTGAATCGACTGTCGACAAACTGCTGGCCGAGCGCATCGCGTTGCGCGCCCAGGGTGTAGCCCGGGTGGACAATCGCATCGAGGTCGACCCACTGCTGATCGTGACGATGTACAAGGTCCTTCCGGCGTCGAGTCCGCAGGCTGACAGTGATAATGGGCAAGTCAGCAAGGCCACCAACACGGACCGCGACGGGCCGAGCTTTGCACGCTACGTGGCCGATGCCACCTTGGCCGCGATGGTGAACTCGCGCCTGCTGTGGAACCCGGAGACCGACGGCACCGACATCACCGTCGATGCGCTGGCCGGCGTGGTTACCCTGACTGGCCGTGCCGATACCCTGGCAGCCAAGAACACCGCAACCCGCCTGGCCCAAAGCACGCGCGGCACGGTGCAGGTCGACAATCGCCTGATAGTGGAATCAAAAGGGCAGGTAACCCAGGCCCTGGCCCCTGATGGTGACCAGGCGATGAGCGATACCTGGGTGGCGGCCAAGGTGAACTCGAGCCTGATGTGGAGCGCAGGCGTGGATGCCGGCGACATCGACGTCAATGCCAAGGATGGCGTGGTCACGTTGACCGGCGTGGCTGACAGCGCCGCTGCCCGGCGCCAGGCCATTGACATGGCCCAGAGCGTGCGCGGCGTGAAGCGCGTGGACGCAAGCGAGCTGCGGATCGAAGTGGCGGGCGAAGTCTCGCAGCGCTGATCGCGGAGCCTTAGCTGCTGCGTGGACGCGCCGGGCCTTTTCGGGGCCGGCGCGTCCCTATGCTTAAGGGACGGTCACTTCTTCTTGAGCGAGACTCTTTCGCCGGCCGGCGCCCGGAAATCCTTGGAATTGATTTTTATCTTCATGCTTGGGCGGGTTGTTTGGAGCTTGACGAAACCGGCTCTGTCTTGAGTGCTTCACGCACTTGCCCCAATCGGCGCTCAAAGCAGGCCCGATCGTGCGGCGACTTGATGGTGCGTTTGGCCAATTCGGCAATCCATTCCACTTGTTCATTGAGCGCCTGCCGCCGGCCCGGGTTGGCGGTCAGACTGGCGATGGTTCGCAGCGCGTCCAGCATCCGCAGCATGATGCCCAGATTGCCC
>JBBRXD010000272.1:0-3474 GCA_038248775.1 Lysobacterales bacterium
CAGGTTGAAGTCGCGTGCGTCGAAGTAGGTGTAAAGCAGTGAATAGCAGTCGGCGACACCGGCATAGGCCAGGGCGTAGTCGGCATCTATCTCGATGGCCTTGTTGAACATCTGGCGCGCGTAGTCAAGGCTCTTGCGCCGATGCTGGTGGAAATACTGCCGGCCGCGCAGGTAGTAGTCGTAGGCCTCGACGTTGACCGAGCGCTCTTTCTTGATCTGTTTTTTCTCGTCGTCGCTCAGGATCACCCGCAGCGCCTTGACGATCGCCTGAGAAATATCGTCCTGGATAGCGAAAACATCCTCCATTTCCCGGTCGTAGCGCTCCGACCACAAATGGTAGCCATCGGCAACATTTACCAGTTGCGCGGTGATGCGCAGTTTGTTGCCCATGCGACGCACACTGCCTTCAAGCACCGTGGAGACTTTGAGTTTTTTTCCGATCTCACCGATGTCCTCGTTCCTGCCCTTGAAGGCGAACGACGAAGTCCGCGAGGCGACGCGCAGCGCCTGGATCTTGGACAGCGCGTTGATGATCTCTTCGGCCATGCCGTCGCTGAAGGCGTCGGTCTCTTCATCGGTACTTCGATTGGCGAAGGGCAGCACGGCCACCGACTTGGCCATGGAAACGGGGAGCTGCGGCAATACCGCGGTGTCATTGGGCGTGCTGAGGCTGCCCGAAGCGAGCGCCTGTCCAAACTGCCCGGTGGTGGTAAAGCGCGAGTCGGGCTCGGTGGCCATGGCCTTGGTAACCGCGCGCTCGATGCTTTCCGGTACCGCGGCGCGCAAGGAACGCACGGCCCGGGGTTTTTCGGTGAAGCGCTTGGTCATCACCGCCTGCGGGGTGGCGCCGCTGAAGGGCCGCTCGCCGGTGAGCATCTCGTACATCATGCAGCCCAGGCTGTACTGGTCGCTGCGGCCGTCGAGGTTCAGGTCACCGGCGGCTTGTTCGGGGCTGACGTAGGCGGGCGTGCCCACCATCATTCCGGTTTGGGTCATGGTTTCAGAGCCGACATTGCTCATCGCCTTGGCAATGCCGAAGTCCATCACCATCGCTTCGCCTTCGTACAACATCACGTTCTCGGGTTTCACGTCGCGATGCACGACGCCTTGCCGATTGGCGTAGTCGAGCGCGGAGGCAATGGCGCGGCCATGGTGTACGGCCTCGTCGATGGACATCAATTGTTCGCGGTCCAGTCGCTCGCGCAGCGACTCACCTTCCACATAGGGCATCACGTAATACAGCAGGCCGTCCACGCTGCCGGAGTCGTACAGGCCCAGGATATGCGGGTGGTTGAGCCGCGCCGCCAACTGGATTTCCTGCAGGAAGCGGTCTGGGCCCACGCTGGCGGCAAGTTCGGGATGCAGGACTTTTATCGCCACGGCGCGGCCATGTTTGCAGTCCTGCGCCAGGAACACCGCCGACATGCCGCCGCGGCCGAGTTCCCGGTCGATGGTGTAGGAGCCTTCAAGAGCATTGCGCAAGCTGTCGATGGGTAGTCTGGGTGCCTGTGACATCTACATCGCCCTCACGAGTGCGATGTAGCGGGGCTCGTTGCGGATGCCGTCAAAATCGCTATCGTGCTCGAGCCAGGCTTTGTCGCCCCAACCATTGCGGACGGATCGCTCCAGCGCATCCAGCGCATCGCTGATCTTGCCGACGCCGGCAAAGGTGCAGGCCACGTTGTAAAGCACGCGCGGATCTTCCGGATCCACCGCCATGGCGCGCGTTGCGTTGGCCAAGGCCTTTTCCGGGAAGCCGAGCTGCGCATAAAGTGCCGCGCCCATGATCAGGGCGCGCGAATCTTCGGGGTGCAGTTCGAGTTGCTGGTCGATCAACTGGACCAGTGCGCGGCTCACGTCCAGGCATTCTTCGTCGCGGCCCAGCGACTTCAATGCCTGGGCGATAAACTTGCCTGGGCTGTAATCCTCCGGGCGGATGGCGGTGGCGCGCTCGAACAGGCTGATCGCGTGCTCGAAACTGCCCTGCGACAATTCGTTGCGGCCATACCAGTACAGGGCATCGAAATTCTTCGGGTCCAGGGCGATGGCTTGTTCGAACTCGCCACGGGCTTCGTCGAAACGCTTGCTCAGTGACACCGCCATACCGCGCGCCACATGCGCCTCGGCCAGGTCCGGGCCGAGCTCCAGGGCCTTGGCGCTGGCCGCTTCCGCCTGGCGCAAGTTGAATTCCCGCGCGTCGTAGCCGCTGTAGAGTTGCGAATAGCAGTCGGCGATGCCGGCATGGGCCAGTGCATAATTTGGATCGATCACGATGGCTTTTTCGAACATTTGCCGCGCGTGATCGAGGCTGCGCCGGCGCAATTGGTGGAAACTTTGCCGGCCACGCAGGTAGAACTCGTAGGCCTCCAGATTGACCGCGCGGGGCTTCTCGATCCGCTTCTTCTCGTCCTCGCTCAGGATCACCCGAAGCGCCTTGACGATGGCCTGCGAAATATCATCCTGGATGGCAAACACATCCTCGGCGTCCCGGTCGTAGCGCTCAGACCAAAGATGGTAGCCGTCGGCCACATTCACCAGCTGCGCGGTGATGCGCAGTTTGGTGCCCATCTTGCGAACGCTGCCTTCAAGCACTGTGGAAACTTTCAGCTTCTTGCCGATCTCGCCAATATCCTCGTGCTTGCCCTTGAAGGCGAACGAGGAGGTGCGCGATGCCACGCGCAGCGCGCGGATCTTGCTCAAGGCGTTGATGATTTCCTCGGCCATGCCGTCGGTGAAGTATTCGTTCTCCGGGTCGTTGCTCATGTTGGCGAAGGGCAGCACGGCGACTGACTTGGCTGCGGAAACAACGGGCGCGGGAATGACCATGGTGTCGGACGGGGTACTCATGCTGCCCGAGGCCAGCGCCTGTCCAAATTGCCCGGTCGTCGCGAACCGCGCCGAGGCATCCACCGCCATGGCCTTGGCCACTGCGCGATCCAGGCCGTCCGGCACCGTTGAGCGCACAGTGCGAAGCGGCCGCGCTGTTTCAGTGAGACGTCTTGTCATTACGGCCTGCGGATTGGCGCCGGTGAACGGTCGCTCGCCGGACAGCATTTCGTACAGCATGCAGGCCAGGCTGTACTGGTCGCTGCGACCGTCAATCGATTCCGCGCCAGCGGCCTGTTCGGGGCTGACATAGGCCGGGGTGCCCACCATCATGCCGACCTGCGTCAGCGTCTCGGAACCCGCGGCGCTGACGGCTTTGGCAATGCCGAAGTCCATCACCATCGCTTCGCCTTCATACAGCATCACGTTTTCCGGTTTGATGTCCCGGTGCACGACGCCCTGGCGGTTGGCGTAATCCAGGGCCGAGGCGATGGCCTGGCCGTGCCGGACTGTTTCCTCGACGCTGAGCTGGCGCTCGCGATCGAGCCGCTCGCGAAGCGACTCGCCTTCGACGTAGGGCATGACGTAGAACAGCATGCCGTCGGCGTTACCGGAATCGAACAGCGGCAGAATGTGCGGATGGTTGAG